>CALBWZ010000061.1 GCA_937893415.1 uncultured Comamonadaceae bacterium
GAAAAACCTGGCTTGCTCGCCTAACTGTAATTCGCAATGCGCTGTGTCGCGCAGCAAGCGCATGCGTACACGCAAGCCTTTGGTGACGTCACCCGCTTCGGTGTATTCAGTTCTCGCAGGAAAGTCAGTCACCAGTTGACGCACATTGGGTGCTTGCCCATTGACTGTCACTTGAAGGTATTTACCAAAACGACAGCGTGCGTCGGCCAAGCTCCACACCTGTTGAATTTTCAAGCGTATGCCACCAGAAAACCGGTCAGGCTGTGCGACCGCTTGAACCACAATAAACTCGTCATCCTTGAGCAAGTTGCGGTGCAAATTAAGGAGGTTTTCATCAGCAGCCGCGTCAATAACGCCAGATTTATCGTCTAGCTTAAACAGCCCCAAACGTCCGCGCTGCCCACTGATAACGCGCAACTCTGTCACGATGCCAGCGAGCACCAGCGTGTCGCGCGAGTCGACCAATTCACCAATCTTTAGTTTGGCAAAACGTCTCACTTCGCCAGCAACCTCATCAAATAAATGGCCTGACAAGAAAAATCCAACGGCGGTTTTTTCAAACGTTAAACGCTCCTTCACACCCCAAGGCGTGGTTGCAACCATCTCTGGCTCTTGTGTGCTCGAGCCATGGTCGTTGTCACCCATGTCAAACAAACCCACTTGGTCAGCGTTGGCTGCTTGTGCCGATGCATATTCAAACGCGCGCTCCACACTGGCCAGCAACGAGGCGCGGTTTAAGTCTATGCTGTCAAAAGCTCCCGCTTTAATAAGCGCCTCTACGGTTCGCTTGTTCATACGGCTTTTTTCTACACGGGCGCAAAAATCAAACAGCGACTTAAACGGACCTCCCTCGGTGCGTGCCGCAACAAGCGACTCAATGGCTTGCTCGCCAGAGCCTTTGATGGCTCCCAAGCCATAGCGAACGCTGTGGTCGGTGACAGGTTCAAAACGGTAGGCACCACGGTTGACGTCGGGGGCTTCAAACGTCATGCCCATTTCTAACGCATCGGCATGCAAGACACGCAGCTTGTCGGTGTCGCCCATTTCAATGGTCATATTGGCAGCGTAAAACTCGGCCGTGTAATGCACCTTGAGCCAGCCCGTGTGATAAGCCAACAAAGAGTAAGCTGCCGCGTGCGACTTGTTAAAACCGTAGCCAGCAAACTTCTCCATCAAATCAAACACTTCGTCGGCTTTGTCTTGGGAAATATGTTGCTTTGCGGCACCCGTGCGGAACAGTTCACGCTGCTGCACCATTTCTTCGAGCTTCTTTTTACCCATAGCCCGGCGCAACATATCGGCGCCACCCAGCGAGTAACCCGCCAGCACCTGCGCCACTTGCATCACCTGCTCTTGGTAAACCATGATGCCGTAAGTCTCTTCCAACACCGGTTTGACCAACGGGTGCGGGTACTCGACCACCTCGCGCCCGTGCTTACGAGCCACAAAGGTGGGAATCAAATCCATGGGGCCGGGACGGTACAAAGCGTTTAGCGCAATCAAGTCCTCTAAACGGCTGGGCTTGGCGTCACGCAGCATGCCTTGCATACCACGGCTTTCAAACTGAAAGACCGCCTCGGTTTGGCCGCGCGCAAACAGGTCGTATACCTTGCTGTCGTCAATCGGTACATCTTCAAATTTAAAACCGCTCTGGCCTTTGTGACGCTGCACGATAAACTGGCGAGTCAACTCCAAGATGGTGAGTGTGGCCAAGCCCAAGAAGTCAAACTTCACCAGGCCAACGGCCTCCACATCGTCTTTGTCGTACTGGCTCACAGCCGAATCACTGCCTGGCTGCTGGTACAGCGGGCAAAAATCCGTCAGTTTGCCTGGCGCAATCAACACGCCGCCAGCGTGCATGCCAACATTGCGCGTCATGCCCTCTAACTTTTGCGCCATCTCCAACAGGGTTTTAACGTCTTCTTCGCGCTCTAGTCGCTCAGCCAGTTGAGGCTCTTGCTCAATGGCCTGCGCAATGGTGACGTGTGTGCCCGGCTTGTTGGGAATGAGCTTGGAGATGCCGTCGCAAAAGCCATAGGCAAAATCCATCACGCGGCCTACATCCCGAATGGCTGCGCGCGCAGCCATGGTGCCGAATGTGACAATTTGACTCACCGCATCGCGCCCGTATTTGTCTTTCACATAGCCAATCACACGGTCGCGGTTGCTTTGGCAAAAGTCGATATCAAAGTCGGGCATGGAGACGCGCTCTGGATTCAAAAAACGCTCAAACAGCAAGTTGTATTGAAGCGGATCAAGGTCAGTGATGCCAAGAGAATAAGCCACCAACGAGCCCGCACCTGAACCACGGCCCGGCCCAACTGGACAGCCGTTGTTTTTAGCCCAGTTGATGAAGTCGCCCACAATTAAGAAATAGCCCGGAAAGCCCATGCTCAATATCGTCTCAATTTCAAAATTGAGACGCTGTATATAACGGTCTTGCTGCGCCGCGCGCCGCGCCCCATCGGGATACAGGTGAACCATGCGCTGCTGCAAACCATCATGGGACAACTGGCGAAAATAATCAGCCATAGGCATAGCCACGCCATCTACCACTGGTGTGGGGAAGTCTGGCAACTGCGGCTGGCCCAAAGTCAGGGTGACGTTGCAACGCTTGGCAATTTCTACTGCGTTGCTCAACGCGCTGGGCACATCCGCAAACAAGGCTTGCATTTCGCCGCTTGATTTGAAGTACTGCTCACGTGTAAACCTGCGCACACGTCGGCGATTGGCCAACATTTCGCCTTCGGCAATACAGACCCGCGCCTCGTGGCTTTCATAATCTTGTGGTGTTAAAAACTGTATGGGGTGCGTGGCCACGACGGGCAAGCCCAAGCGCGCTGCCAGGGGGACACAGGCCAGCACATGGCGCTCATCGTCATCGCGTCCAGCGCGCTGCACTTCCAAGTAAAAACGATGTGTAAAGGTTTGAGCAAACGTCAGTGCAAGGTTTGCAGCACGGCCTTCGTCGCCCGCCATGAGTGCACGCCCAACAGGGCCTGCTTGTGCACCAGACAGCACAATTAAGCCTTCACTTAGCTCTTGCAGCCACGGCCAACGCACAGCGGCTTGGTCACGGGCACTTGGTTGTGTCCAAGCTCTTGCTAGCAACTCGCAAATATTCAAATAGCCTTGGTGGTTTTGTGCCAGCAGCACGATTCGCGACAAGGTCGGGGCCAAGCCCGGCATGGCAGCCTTGGGGACAGCATCGTCAGGCACATCAACCAGCATGACCTCGGTACCAATAATCGGCTTGATACCAGCGCTTCTGGTTTTCTTATAAAACTTGACCATGCCATACAAGTTGCTCAAGTCGGTCATGGCCAAGGCTGGCTGCAGGCAGGCCGTCGCCGTAGCAACAGCGTCCGGTATGCGCACTGCCCCATCGACAACAGAGAACTCGGTATGCAGGCGAAGGTGAACGAAAGGCGCAGAAGTCATGCTTCTATTTTAGGTGCGCAATGAGCTTCGGGATTGGTTTTACAAGACCAAAAAAAAGCGTTCATGACGAACGCTTTTTTATTAGTGTCCAGGCTGCTTGCTATGCAATACCAGGATTTCCCGCCATATTCTTGAGTGTGGGCAGATTGAGCTTGCGAGTTTTGATGACTTTCTCAGACTTGAGGTAGGTCTCCATCACATCCCAAATGGGCTCGCCAGTCACTCCTGCAGTAACAGGCGCCCAGCTGGCAACTTTGTAGTTCTTGCTGGCTTCAATCGCCTTGCCATTGAGGGCCATGTTGCTGATGCGCTTGCCAGACTCGGCCAGTGGGTCACAGGTGTAAGCCAAACCGCCCACACGCACCATGTCACCACCTTGCTGGTAGTAGGGGTCAGCGTTGAACAGGTTGTCACACACGTCCTCAAGGACCGTTTTAATAAACTCGCCACTCATGTTGGACACTGTGGTGGCTGGATAGGTAATAGCCACTTGGTCCATTAGATGGTCGCGCGTAATAGCTTGTCCCGGCAATATGGTGGTACCCCAACGAAAGCCTGGTGAAAACGCAATTTCAGCGTCTTTAACAGCCATTAAGCCGTCAACAATGAGTTGGTCCCAAGAGCCGTTGAAGTTGCCACGTCGGTAGAGCAGGCCTTCACTGATGGCCAGCTTCTCCTCAAGCTTGTCTTTGTAAGGCGCGCGCACAGTGTCGATATGACGCTGCATGTCCACATCAGCTGGCAGCAGATTCGCAAAGATGGGCATCAGCTTGTAACGGAAGTCTTGCACTTTGCCACCGCGCACATCGAAGTCGAGCACGCCTAGGTATTTAGAGTTGGAGCCTGCGTTGGTCACCAACGTTTGACCACCAGCATTTTTCACCACCACAGGCGCAGGCACGCCGTCATGGGTATGACCACCCATCACGGCATCAATGCCAGTCACGCGAGAAGCCATTTTGATGTCAACGTCCATGCCGTTATGCGACAGCACCACAACAACTTGTGCGCCTTTAGACCGTGCCTCATCGACCATCTTTTGCATGTGGTCGTCTTTGATACCAAATGTCCAGTCCGCGACCATGTGGCGGGGGTTGGCAATAGGTGTGTAAGGGAATGCTTGGCCAATGACCGCCACAGGCACGCCATTCATTTCACGGATAACGTAAGGTTTGAAGACTTGGTCACCAAAGTCGCTGGTGTGCACGTTTTGAGCCAAGAACTCAATGTGGCCTGCAAAGTCTTTTTCGATAATTTCAGTCACGCGCTCTGCACCGAGAGTGAACTCCCAGTGTGGTGTCATCAAGTCAACCTCTAGCAATTTACAGGCGTCCACCATGTCTTGGCCATTGGTCCACAACGCGGTTGCAGATCCTTGCCATGTGTCGCCACCATCTAACAACAAGGCATGTGGGCGGCTGGCGCGCACTTGCTTGATAAGCGTGGCCATATGGGCAAAGCCACCAACCTTGCCGTATGTCCTGGCCGCTTGTTCAAAATTGAGATACGTAAAGGCATGTGCCTGTGGTGAATTGGCTGGGATCTTGAAGTAGTTCAACAAGTTCTCACCCACCAAATGTGGCGGACGTCCCAAGGCGTCAGATACGCCCAAGTTCACGCTA
>CALBWZ010000062.1 GCA_937893415.1 uncultured Comamonadaceae bacterium
AGCTGTGGCAGCGCCACGTTGAATCAACATATACAGCAGCGAGCTTGCCCCCAGGGTCAATGCCAGTACAGACCACAACAAGGCGACCACCAAGTCGTGTACCCACACCATGGGCGCTTGCTCTAGCCAAGCCAGCGGCGCTGTCACAGCGAACGCGGCCAACAACTGCACAGAACTGGCTGCGCGCACGTCGCAAGGTTTCACAAAGCGCTTTTGATACAGTGTGCCAGTGGTGATGCTGAGCAACGCCATCACGGCCAAACTCAAGGTAAACCAAGTCACCTCTCCTACAACGAGTAATTTATTGGACACTACCAACAGCAGGCCTACCAAGCCCAAGGCCAAGCCAAGCCATTGCTTTGGACTCACTTTGCTGCCGGTGTAGGACAAAAATATACCGGTTAACACGGGCTGCAAACCCACAATAAGCGCCGACAAACCCGCGCCCATACCAGCCTTTACAGCAGCCCAAACACCGCCTAAATAACCGGCGTGCATAAAAATGCCTGTTACAGCCAAGTGGGCCCACTGCGCTCTGTCGCGCGGCATGCGAACACCCGACAGCCATGCCCAAGCCACGAAGCACACCGCACTCAGCGCATAGCGCCAACTTAAAAATGTCATGGGAGCGGCATGCGGCATGCCGAGCTTTGCAACTACAAAACCAGTGCTCCAAATCAGTACAAACACAATGGGCATTGCTGCAATCCACCGGTTGTCTTGGTCATTCATTGGTGTGGCTGCCTTGTAAGAATGGTGCGTTGGTACACCTTTTATTCGCTTTTAGCGCGAATGTCTGGCAGGGCTTTTTGCAGGTAATAGGCCATAGACCACACAGTCAGCAGCGCAGAGACCCAGATCAGCCACGTTCCCCATATGCGGGTATCCAACCACCCCAACACGACACCGTCAAACAACAAAAAAGGAATGGCTACCATCTGCACAGCAGTTTTAAGTTTGCCGAGCATGTGCACCGCCACACTTTTGTTGGCACCAATCAACGCCATCCACTCTCGCAAAGCTGAGATAGCAATTTCACGACCAATGATGATCAGCGCGACCACCACGTGTGCCCGGTCTAAGTGCACCAGCACCAACAAGCTGGCACACACCAAAAATTTGTCAGCAACTGGGTCCAAAAAGGCCCCAAACGCTGACGTTTGATTGAGCTTGCGAGCCAAATAACCATCGGCCCAATCGGTCAGCGCAAACACAACAAACATGATGGTGGCCACAATGTTCTGCCATTCGAGCGTGAGCTCAGTCACGAAGAATATGCCCACCAACAAAGGAATAGCCACAATGCGGGCCCAGGTCATGAGCATAGGGGTGGTGGTATACATCAATGGATTATGACCCAGCCCACCAACAATGACCTGTAACGCAAGACCTGAACCCCGAAGCCGAGCAACATGAACCGCTTATTGCATCAAAGGTTGAATCAACGCAACGCGTTATAAATACTCGTCGCCAACGCTTTTGAGACGCCATCCACGCTGGTTAAGTCTTCAACGCTAGCGCTGGCAACACCGCGGACACCGCCAAAGCGCTGTAGCAAAGAGGCGCGCCGTTTGGCTCCAATGCCTGGAATATCTTCTAATTTGCTGCCCCCTGTGCGCACTTTGGCTCTGGCGGCACGCATGCCCGTAATGGCAAAACGGTGGGCCTCGTCGCGGACTTGTGCCACCAACATCAAGGCCGCCGAATCGTGACCCAAAGAAGCCTTTGGCCTGCCATCGGCAAACACCAATTCCTCCAACCCAACTTTGCGCCCCTCACCTTTTTCAACGCCCACCAGCAAACTGATGTCCAAGCCCAGGGATTCAAACACGGCTTTAGCGGTCGATATCTGGCCTTTGCCCCCGTCAATCAGAACCACGTCTGGCATGCCGTGAACTTTGCTCGCAGGGACGGCGTCAACGCCTTCGCCCTGCAGACTCACCAGCTTGCCGTATCGCCGCGTCAGGACTTGGCGCATGGCGGCGTAATCGTCGCCACCAGTGATGCCTTCTATGTTGTAGCGGCGGTATTCGCTGCTTTGCATTTTGTGCTGCTGGAACACCACGCAAGATGCCTGCGTTGCCTCACCAGACGTGTGTGAAATATCAAAACACTCCATGCGAAAGTTTGCCAAATCGTCGGGTGTGAGATCTAAAGCCTCGACCAAGGCTCTTGTGCGTGCTTGTTGTGACCCTTCCTCAGCCAACAACCTCGCCAAAGAAATGTCTGCATTGCGCTGGGCCATATCCAGCCACACTTTTCGCTGTAACCGTGGGTTGCTAACCCAATGAACACGTGCGCTGGCTTGGTTGCTGACAGCCTTGGTCAGCTCAACAGACAATGCGTGACTGGTCACAACAACCGCAGGCAATGCCACGTCAATGTAGTGCTGCGCGACAAAGGCGGCCAATACCCGCTCACCCACCAGCTGGGCGCGTTCGTCACTGGACAACTCAACCACGGCAACCCCTTCAAGGGGCGCATCCTCAAGGGCTTGCTCCCAGGTGACAGCATCTTCAACGTGGGCGGGGAAATAGGCCCTGTCGCCCAAATGCCGCCCGCCCCTCACCATGGCCAAATTGACGCAGGCACGACCGCCGTGTACCTTGACGGCCAGCACATCCACATCTGTCTCATCAGCAGACTCAACAGCCTGTTGGTGCAGGACGCGCGACAAAGCAGTCATTTGATTGCGCACCTCAGCGGCTTGCTCAAAAGCCAAGCTGTCGGCATGCGCCAACATCCGCGCCTCCATCGACTTGAGCAAGCTTTGCGTCTCGCCGCGTAAAAACGAAGCCGCTTGGGCCACGTCCTGCTCATAAGTCATTTGGTCAATGTGACCCACACAAGGGGCCGTACACCGCTTTATTTGGTACAGCAAACACGGACGCGAGCGGTTGTTAAAAACCGTGTCTTCACAGGTGCGCAAGCGAAACACTTTTTGCATCAGTTGAATAGTTTCTTTGACAGCCCAAGCACTTGGATACGGCCCAAAGTACTCGTGGCGCTTGTCAACCGCGCCTCTGTAATAAGCCATACGCGCGAAAGGCTGTTTAGAAAACTTGAGATAGGGATAGCTCTTGTCATCTCGAAACAAGATGTTGTATTTGGGGTGCTGCGTCTTGATGAGGTTGTTCTCAAGCAACAAGGCCTCAGCCTCAGAGCGCACCACAGTCGTTTGCAAGCGCACAATCTTCCCCACCATGTGGCCGATGCGCGTGCCACCATGCTGCTTTTGAAAGTAATTGCTGACCCGCTTTTTAAGGTTTTTAGCCTTGCCCACATACAACAGTTGGTCGTTGGCATCGAAATAGCGGTATACCCCGGGCAAGCCCGGCAAGGCTAACACTTGCGCCAACAACGCTTGCGAATGGGGGCCTGCGCCCACCAGGGGCACGTCCATGGCAGCCAGGTCTTTAGAGGCTTTGGGTACTGGCACAGAGACGGACTCAGCAGCAGGGTCATCGTTGCGCGGCATGGCGCTAATCGGCAGCGGCGCATGCCCAGCCGGAAGGGACGTTGGGGTCGGAGACGGTGCAGGGGATGTTGGGTTCTTGTTCACGGCTGTATTATTCACGTTGAAAGCGCAATCAGGGTGCCCAACATAAAAGAACACACTATTTACCGATGACAAACTCTATCACTGCCCCTGGCACTCAACCTGCATCAACCCTTGTATGGGACGTGTATTGTAAAGTTATAGACAACTACGGCGATGTCGGTGTGTGCTGGCGACTCGCTAGAAACCTCATACAGCGTGGCCAACGTGTCCGGTTGTTCATTGACAATGCCGACGCCTTGGCTTGGATGGCTGACCTCAACGACCTGGCTCATCCCCAGCTCACAGTCCACGACTGGCACGACGCCGTTGATGCGTGTGGTGATGTGGTCATTGAAGCCTTTGGCGTGAACCTGCCCGAATCCACAGAGCTTGCACTGGCCAGTGGCGCCGCCGCCGGTCGCATGCTGAGCTGGCTCAATTTAGAGTACTTGAGCGCCGAACCAGCATCAAAAGACAACCACGGCTTGAGCTCACCTGTGTCCCAAGGCCCAGCTGGCGGC
>CALBWZ010000063.1 GCA_937893415.1 uncultured Comamonadaceae bacterium
GTGTACTGGGCATTATGTCCAACGAGACGTTGCTGGCGATTCCATTTTTTACCTTGATGGGTATTATTTTAGAACGCAGCCGCATGGCTGAGGATTTGCTCGAAACTGTCGCGCAGGTATTTGGTCCAGTGCGTGGTGGCCTGGCTGTAGCGGTAATTTTAGTGGGCGCGCTGTTAGCGGCCACCACGGGTGTGGTGGCTGCGGCAGTGATTTCTATGGGTTTGATATCACTCCCAATCATGCTGCGCTACGGCTACAACCGCAGCATTGCCACAGGCACCATTACTGCATCCGGCACCTTGGCTCAGGCCCTGCCGCCTTCATTGGTGTTGATCGTGTTGGCCGACCAGCTGGGCAGGTCAGTCGGCGACATGTACCAAGGCGCTTTGATTCCTGGGTTGATGTTGGTGAGTCTGTATCTGCTGTTCATAGCAGGCGTTGCCATCGTGAAGCCTGACTGGGTGCCTGCTTTGCCGATGGAGGCCAGAATTTACACCGAAAAGAGTGGCTCGAGTGGTCACCGTTCTTTATTGGCGTTGTTTGTGTTGTGCGCGGCTGTGGGATACGGCTGGTCACAAATCCATGAAGGCGTTATGAATGGTTTTCTGAACCGTATCACACCAGCACCTGGTGACGAGCGCTTCATCATGTCCGTCACGGTCGCCAGCTTCTTGGCCTTGGGTTTGGCCATGGTCAACCGTGTGACCGGACTTGGCCTTATCTCTAGGCTGACAGAGCAAGTTACTTTCGTGCTTATTCCGCCATTGATTTTGATCTTTTTGGTGTTGGGAACCATATTCTTGGGCGTGGCCACACCCACAGAAGGCGGCGCGATGGGTGCTCTGGGCGCATTTATGATGGCCACTGTGCGCGGGCGGCTGGGTTTGAATGTGCTCAAAGGTGCGTTGGAAAGTACCACCCGCTTGTCCATCTTCGTGATGTTCATCTTGATTGGCTCAACCGTCTTCAGTTTTACTTTCAACGCTGCCGATGGTCACATTTGGGTAGAGCACTTGTTTGACAAGCTGCCTGGTGGTCAGATGGGTTTCCTGATATTTGTGAACTTGCTGGTATTTCTGCTGGGCATGTTCATAGACTTCTTTGAGATTGCCTTCATCATCGTGCCAATGCTGGTGCCGGTGGCCGAGAAAATGGGCATAGACTTGATTTGGTTCGGCATATTGATTGCCATGAACATGCAAACCTCATTCTTGACGCCGCCATTTGGTTTCGCCTTGTTTTATTTGCGCAGTGTGGCTGCCAGACACGACTACGACGACGCCGTTACCAAAGAACGTATTCCCGCCGTCACAACCGCGCAGATTTACAAAGGTTCTATCGCGTTTATTGTGTTGCAAATCATCATGGTGGGTGTCATCTTGTTCAACCCAGGCTTGGTCTCGAGCAATATTGATAAAGTTAAACGCATCAGCAAAGAAAAAGTCGAAGATATGCTCAATATCGAGACGATTGACTACAACACCAATGGCAGCAGCAATGACAATTGGTAAGTTTCATGCAGGTTGATATAAAAATCCTTGACCCGCGTTTGCGTATGCACATGCCGACCTACGCAACACCGGGCAGTGCAGGTTTGGATTTGCGTGCTTGCTTGGATGAGCCACTCACTTTGCTAGCAAACGCTTGGCAGTTGGTACCCACTGGTATGGCTATTTACTTGCGTGACCCGGCTTTCGCAGCCATGATTTTGCCCCGCTCTGGTATGGGCCACAAGCACGGTATTGTGCTGGGTAACTTGGTGGGTTTAATTGACAGCGACTACCAAGGTCAGCTCATGGTGAGTGCTTGGAACCGCTCAGACAAAGCCTTCACCTTAGAGCCTATGGAGCGCTTGGCGCAACTGGTTATCGTGCCGGTTGTGCAAGCCCAGTTTCGTGAAGTGCCTGAGTTTGCTGAGGTGAGCGACCGCGGTGAAGCCGGTTACGGTTCGACAGGCAGGCAATAAAGCGTTTGTAGTGTCTGTGGGCAGCAACCATGCCGTGGTGACTGCTACAAGATTTTCAGATCTGTAGGTTCTTAAGACGTTCGTAGTTGTCTTTTTTGACCGTTGTATCTTCAGTGAACAAGGGGTCTGGTCTAGGCTCCTTGTTTCATGGTGGTTGCGATTTTTTTAGTGCAGCTTGTCACTGGGTGTGTGGTTGTGACCGCAATGTTCATCATGCACATGGCCGTCTTCAGATGCTTGATCCAGTTGCTTTCCCGATGCGGCGTGAACCTGTGGTTGTTCAATTTTAAAAAAGTTGCGACCCAAGGTTCCTGCACCTATTTCACCAAGGGTTGCCTCACGTATGTGTTGTACGTTGAGCGTGATGCGAATGGCGATACCAGCCAGTGGGTGGTTGGCATCCAAGACCACGTGCTCGGGGTAAATGTCTGAAACAAAAAACAGTTTGTCTGTTGGTGCGCTGTCGTTGCAGCCTTCAGGCAAGCCCTCAAACACCATGCCTACTTCTAGCGGGTCAGGAAAAAGAGTTCGCGCTTCTAAAAACACCAGTTGTTCGTTGTAATCGCCAAATGCATCAGTTGGTTCAATATGCAGTTGCACATGTGCCCCAACGGATTGACCAACCAAAGCCTCTTCGATTTTGCCCAACAGGTCATCACCACCGACCAAAAACTCTGTGGCTTCGTCGGTGTGGTCTAAGACCTCACCCAGCGTATCTTTTAATGTCCAGCTTAAGGCTACGACACATTGTTCTGTAATTTTCATCACACAATTGTCCCATGAACCATCAAGACTCCTCAAACCCCCAATCTGGGTCACGCAACCAGCACGTTCTTGGCGCAATGTCGCCCGATGAATTTATGGCCAAGCACTGGCAACGTAAGCCAGCAGTTATAAGGGCAGCGGTCGCAGATGCGCAAGCCATCATGTCTCGCCAAGATTTGTTTGCGTTGGCCGAGCAGCCAGATGTAGAGTCAAGGTTGATTGTGGGGCAGGGTGAGCAATGGGTTATGCGCTCAGGCCCATTCAAGCGCCGCTCACTGCCTCCAATTGCAAGATCCAACTGGACCATGCTGGTTCAAGGCGTTGAGGCCCTCAACAGCCGGGCATACGCTTTGATGCAGCAGTTTCGTTTTCTGCCTGATGCGCGCCTTGACGATGTCATGGTTTCTTGGGCCTCTGATGGCGGCGGTGTTGGGCCACACTTTGACAGTTATGACGTATTTTTACTGCAGCTGCACGGGTCTAGGCGCTGGCAAATCGGCCGCCAATCTGATTTGTCACTCAAGCCCAACTTGCCAGTGAAGATATTGGCCGATTTCAAGCCAGAGCAAACGGTGTTGCTTGAGCCAGGCGATATGCTGTATTTGCCCCCCAATTGGGCCCATGACGGTGTGGCAGTTGGCGCCGACTGTATGACCCTGTCTGTGGGTTTTAAAGCGCCAGCGCGGGCAGGGCTGGCTGGCGAGGTGCTGTTGCGTATGAGCGAGATGTATGAGGACCAGCGACTGTACACAGACAAAGGTGCGCAGCCGACGTCTGAACCTGGTGAAATGCCCCCAGCGTTGCTGGCCTTTGCACAAGACGCTGTGCAGCGCTTGTTGAAGGCGCCCAAGGCCTTGGCCTGTGCCTTGGGCGAGGTGATGACTGAGCCCAAGCCGAATGTCTACTTTGAGGCATCTGACACCGCATGGGACCGTGCCAGTGCCCTGCACCTGTCACCCAAATCACGCATGTTGTACGACAACCACCATGTGTTTATCAATGGTG
>CALBWZ010000064.1 GCA_937893415.1 uncultured Comamonadaceae bacterium
CCTACAGTTTTGCACCGCGTGAGCAAAAGCATGTGCCACAAATCACGTGGTTGTCCCAAGGCTTTCAGACCCGCGTGGGGATGGACTTGCAGTGCCTAAATGGCCAGCAACGACTGGCTTGGTCACACGACAACTTGTTCCACAGCATGCTGGGTTTGGCCGACGTGCACACAACGGCTTACCAGCCTGAGATGGATGTTACGGCGCCTTGCCGCGCAAATTTAAAATAACGTTTGCAACGTTAATGTATTCTTAACTTAGGACCTTTCATGCAGTTCATCCGATTCGAACAACTGTGCGCAGATGGCGCGGTATCGGGCCAGCGTGTATTTATTCGCGCCGACCTCAATGTGCCTATGAATGCCGCTGGTGAGATCACCGAAGACACCCGTGTGCGTGCCAGCGTGCCAGCCATTGAGATGGCGTTGAAGGCTGGCGCCGCCGTGATGGTGACCAGCCACTTGGGACGCCCAGTGGAAGGCGCATTCAAGAACGGCGATAGCTTAGCGGCAGTGGCCAAGCGCTTGGGTGAGCTGTTGGGCCAGCCTGTGCGCCTGCAAGCCGACTGGGTAGAAGGCGTGGATGTTGCCGTCGGTGAGGTGGTGCTGCTAGAAAACTGCCGCTTGAACGTGGGCGAGAAGGCCAATGCCCCTGACTTGTCCAAGCAAATGGCCGGTCTGTGCGACATTTTTGTACACGACGCATTTGGCACGGCGCACCGCGCTGAAGCTTCTACCTACGGCATTGCTGAATACGCACCTGTGGCATGTGCTGGACCCTTGCTGGCCAGAGAGATGGATGCCATTGCCAAGGCCCTATTGGCGCCTAAAAAGCCTTTGGTGGCGATTGTGGCCGGCAGCAAAGTGTCTACCAAACTAACCATTCTGGAAGCGCTGTCTGGCAAGGTAGACGGCCTGATTGTGGGCGGCGGCATTGCCAACACCTTTATGCTGGCTGCAGGCCTGTCTATTGGCAAGAGTTTGGCTGAGCCCGATTTAGTCGATGACGCCAAGGCCGTGATAGCTGCCATGGCCAAGCGCGGCGCCGCCGTGCCCATTCCTGTTGACGTGGTGGTGGCCAAAACCTTTGCCGCAGATGCCGTGGCCACCGTCAAGAACGCCGCCGATGTGGCAGACGACGACCTGATTCTGGACATTGGACCCACAACAGCAGCCATGTTGGCAGCGCAGCTGAAAGCCGCTGGCACCATTGTCTGGAATGGCCCTGTTGGTGTGTTTGAGTTTGCCGCATTTGAGAACGGTACCAAGACCTTGGCCATGGCTATTGGCGACAGCGCTGCCTTCAGCATTGCTGGCGGTGGCGACACATTGGCGGCCATTGCCAAATACGGCATAGCGTCGAAAATAGATTACATATCCACCGGCGGCGGTGCGTTCTTAGAAGTTCTAGAAGGTAAAACGCTACCGGCCTTTGAGGTGCTGGGGCGACGCGCAGCTTAATCCGCCAACTTTCATTTGGTAACCTGTTGGTAACGGGTTTCAGCCACAATATGAAACTTGATTACAAGCTCAACACTCGCTGTGAGTGATTTAGCGTTAACAGAGGCTCTCTCACATGGTTACTCGTGCCACCAAAATTGTTGCAACTTTAGGCCCCGCATCCAGCGACCCAGCCATGCTGGTCAAAATGATTGAGGCGGGCGTGAATGTGGTCAGGCTCAATTTTTCACACGGTGTGGCGCAAGACCATGTTGACCGCGCCGCGGCGGTGCGCAAAGCCGCCGCCCAAGTTGGGCGCGAAGTCGCCATCATGGCCGACTTACAGGGCCCTAAAATCCGCGTTGGCAAGTTCGCTGAGGGCAAGATTGAGCTGGTCAACGGCGCTGCCTTTGTTTTGGACGGCGCGCGCACTGAGTTGGGCGACGTCAATGCGGTGGGCCTGGACTACAAAGAGCTGCCACGCGATGTGCGCACTGGTGATGTCTTGTTGCTCAACGATGGCCTCATAGTTTTGGATGTGGTGGCAGTCAAAGGCGCGCAAGTGCACACCACGGTGCGTGTGGGCGGCGAGTTGTCCAACAACAAAGGGATTAACAAGCAAGGCGGCGGGCTGTCAGCCCCAGCGCTGACTGCTAAAGACATGGAGGACATTAAAACCGCCATGTCCTTCATGGCCGATTATGTCGCGGTGAGCTTCCCGCAAAACGCCACCGACATGGAGCTGGCTCGCCAGTTGTGCAACGTGGCTGGAGAGCCTTACAAGCACAAGGCCGCGCTGATCGCCAAGATTGAACGGGCTGAGGCCATTCCCAATTTGGCCAGCATTGTGATGGCCAGCGACGGCATCATGGTGGCGCGCGGTGACTTGGCCGTAGAAGTGGGCAACGCCGCAGTTCCAGCGTTGCAAAAGCGCATGATTCGTATGGCACACGCGTACGACAAGGTGGTGATTACGGCCACACAAATGATGGAGTCCATGATTTTGGCGCCTGTTCCTACACGCGCTGAAGTGAGTGATGTGGCCAATGCCGTGCTGGATGGCACCGATGCCGTGATGCTGAGCGCCGAAACAGCGGCCGGCAAATACCCATTGGAAACCGTGATTGAGATGGCCTCTATTTGCTTGGCGGCTGAACAGGCCTACGACGCAGAGCTAGACCTCGACACCACCAACAAATCTTTCCGGCGCATTGACCAAAGCATTGCAATGGGTGCATTGTTCACCGCGCACCACTGCGGTGCCAAGGCGATTGTGGCGATGACTGAGTCAGGCTCTACGGCCTTGTGGATGAGCCGCTTCCGCTTGGCCATGCCCATTTATGCACTCACCACCCGTTTGAGCGCACAGCGTCGCATGGCCATGTACCGCAATGTGCGCCCCCTGCTCATGGATGCCAACAGCGACCGCGACTTGGCCTTAACGGATGCCGAAAACCACTTGCGCAAACGTGGCATTGTGCAAAGTGGCGACATTTATGCCATCACATGTGGCGAGCCCATGGGCACGCCAGGCGGCACCAACATGTTAAAAATCTGCACAGTGTCCTAGGTATGTGTGGCGTTCACGGCGTGTATACAAAACTGTAACAGGCCGTAACTATGTGGGCCAGCAAGTCCGGGTTGCTTGCGGTTCGCATGGTTTGACGAGCAGCCACCCCTTTTTTGTTGGCGAATGGCCGCTACAATTAGGGTCAACCAGCGTTTAGTTACCAAGCGGTTACATGGCTGTTGGCTGCTTGGACTTGACGCCCTGGTATTTTATTAATTGCAACAAATCCAAGGACTTGTCATGGCTTTAGTCTCACTGCGCGAACTTTTAGACCACGCCGCCGAGAATGGTTACGGTATTCCGGCTTTCAACGTGAACAACCTAGAACAAGTGCAGGCCGTTATGGCCGCGGCAGATGAAGTGGGCGCGCCCGTTATTTTGCAAGCCAGTGCAGGCGCACGTAAATACGCTGGTGAGGCCTTTATCAAGCACCTCATACAAGCTGCGGTTGAAGCCTTTCCGCATGTGCCCTTGGTCATGCACCAAGACCACGGGCAAAGCCCCGCCATTTGTCAAGGCGCCATTGATTTGGGGTTTTCATCTGTGATGATGGATGGCTCACTGCAAGAAGACGGTAAAACCCCAGCTTCATTTGAGTACAACATTGATGTGACTCGCCGCGTGGTAGCGTTGGCACATACAGTTGGCGTGACGGTTGAGGGCGAGTTAGGCTGCTTGGGCTCGCTAGAAACAGGTGAAGCGGGCGAAGAAGACGGCATTGGCGCTGTGGGCAAGTTGAGCATGGCGCAAATGCTGACCGACCCCGAGCAAGCCGCAGAGTTTGTCGGAGCGACGCAGCTAGACGCATTGGCCATTGCCATTGGCACCAGCCACGGCGCTTACAAATTTACCCGCAAGCCCACAGGCGACATTTTGGCCATCAGCCGCGTGAAGGCCATTCATGCACGAATTCCCAACACCCACTTGGTGATGCACGGCTCTAGCAGCGTGCCACAAGAGTTGTTGGCGCAAATCCGTCAATTTGGTGGCAGCATGAAAGAGACCTACGGCGTACCTGTAGAAGAAATTCAAGAAGCCATCAAGTTTGGTGTGCGCAAAATTAACATAGACACCGATATACGTTTGGCCATGACTGGCGCTGTGCGCCAGTTCTTGTTTGAAAACCCAGACAAATTTGATGCCCGCGAATGGCTTAAGCCTGCGCGTGCTGCAGCCCAAGCCATTTGCAAGCAGCGCTATGTTGAATTTGGCTGCGAAGGCCAGGGCAGTAAAATCAAAGGTGATAATTTACAGGTGGTTGCAGCACGGTACGCTGCGGGTGCGTTGGCGCAAGTCGTTCACTAAGCGCACGTTCAGCTCGGCGTTGTACAGCGCAGCAAGCCACACGGCTGCTGCGTTTTTTTGTAGCCGCTGCTCATTTAACTCTGACCTATGCTGCCATGACGACTACTGCACTTCACACCGCCAACCTCAGCTCATTGCCATTGTTGGCCAGGGGCAAGGTGCGCGACAACTATGCCGTAGGCGGTGACCGCTTGCTGATGGTGGCCAGTGACCGTATCAGCGCTTATGACGTCATCATGACCCAGCCCATACCAGGCAAAGGTGCATTGCTCACGCAAATGGCCTTGTTTTGGTTTGAGCAGCTGAAAGACCTATGCCCTAACCACTTAACGGGTGATGACCCGTTGTCTGTGGTGAGCGAGGCTGACAAGCCTTTTGTCGCAGGGCGTGCCATGCTGGTGAAGCGCCTGCGCCCCATTCCTGTTGAGGCGGTGGTGCGCGGCTACTTGGCCGGCAGCGGCTGGGAAGAGTACCAAGCCACCCAAAGCGTGTGTCAAGTGCCGTTGCCCAGCGGTTTGGTCAACGCGTCCCAATTGCCAGAGCCCATCTTTACGCCTGCTGCCAAGGCGCTCGCCGGCGACCATGATGAGAACATCAGTTTCGAGCGAATGGTTGCCACCATTGGGTGGGACTTGGCCCAGCGCATACGCGAGACCAGCATCCTTATCTACACAACCGCTGCGCGCATGGCACTGACAAAAGGCATCATCATTGCCGACACCAAATTTGAATTCGGCTTGGACGGTGATGACAACTTGGTGTTGATGGACGAGGTGTTAACGCCAGACTCGTCACGCTACTGGCCTGCCGACCTGTACAGGGCTGGCAGCAACCCTCCGAGCTATGACAAGCAATTTTTGAGGGACTGGTTGGGCGCTCAAACTTGGGACAAGACAGCGCCAGCCCCAGATCTACCCGAGGCTGTGATTGCACAAACCAGCGCCAAGTACCAAGAAGCCTTAAGCTGTTTAACGGCTTAAGGCTTGGTTCGTTGGCCTATCAGGCTGAAGGCTGTGTACTTGGCCTAGCTGAGTATCACGCTGCTCAAGCGGCGACGGTACCTGGCAACAGTGGGGTCTTCTGGCGGCACTTGCCCATCTGCTACTTTGGGTGCGGGCGGGGTGATGATGTCTAGCACCGCTACAAAACACTTGCGTGCAACCTCGTCACCCCAGGCTCTGTCGCGCATCAAAATATCCAGCAACTCGTCCATTGCATCCGTCCAACGCTGTTCGCGCATGCGCAGTTGGGCCAACGCGTAGCGGCTCTCAAAGTCGCGCTTGTTGGCTTCTATGGCGGCTTGCAACGTGCGCTCTTCACCAGTTGTTTGCAGTGCAGTCATCCAGAGATCAAGTGACGCCAGCTTTCGCACAGCCAATGCTTTGGTGGCGTGAGGCCCAAACACCGCTTTGGCTTGGGCCATATTGCCCATCAGCAACAGCGCGCGCACATAGGCAAATTGGGCATCGTCATCGTCTTGGTTGGCCACAGAGGCTTGCGCCAAGCGGTCTAGCTCATCATCGGCACTGGGTGCGGCTTCATCAACAACTGGCGCTTCATCGTCTGGAGCTGCATCTGGAGCAGGTGGTAAGTTTTTGTCAAAAAAGGCTTTCAGCTCGCCCTCTGGCAGCGCGCCAGTAAAGCCGTCAACAGGTTGGCCGTCCATCAACAAGACGCAGGTTGGTATGCTGCGAATGCCGAAAGCGCCAGCAAGTTGTTGCTCTTGGTCAGAATCTATTTTGACGAGCTTGAACCGTCCGACGTAGTCGGTTTCAAGTTTTTCCAGTATGGGTCCCAGTGTTTTGCAAGGGCCGCACCATGGGGCCCAAAAGTCAACCAGCACTGGAATAGTCTTGGAGGCCTCTATGACTTCGGTTTCAAAATTAGCAACGGTGACGTCAATCATGTGGTCTCTCAAATGTGTGTTGTGGGGCTAGTCTGGGGTTGTAACCAGCTACTTAATTGTTAACTGGGGACGACCCGTAAAATAACAACTTTAACGGAGTCTGCATGCAAGCAAAAGAAATCGGTGTGGAGGTGGGCGTGGTGATGGGTTCTAACAGCGACTGGGACACCATGCAGCATTGTGTGGCCATTTTGAAACAGTTTGGCGTGTTTTACGAAGCCAAGGTGGTATCCGCCCACCGCATGCCTGACGATATGTTCGCCTACGCTGAATCAGCCCAAGCACGCGGCCTACAAGCCATCATTGCTGGTGCTGGCGGGGCTGCGCACCTGCCAGGCATGTTGGCTGCCAAAACAACCATTCCAGTTCTGGGTGTGCCCGTGGCCAGCAAACACTTGCAAGGTGTGGATTCTTTGCACGCTATTGTCCAAATGCCCAAAGGCGTGCCAGTGGCCACGTTTGCAATTGGCCAAGCAGGTGCTGCCAATGCGGCGTTGTTTGCAGTGGCCATGTTGGCCTTGCACCGCCCAGCGCTGGCGCAAGCCTTGGCACAGTTTCGAGTAGATCAAACAGCGGCAGCTAGGGCTATGGACTTGCCCGATGTCGCCCCACAAGACTAAGCAATGACCATGACAACAAACGCAGCACCCATATTGCCCGCTTTCGCCGCGACAGAAGGCCGACCCACCACATTGGGTGTGTTGGGCGGCGGGCAGCTGGGCATGATGTTTGTGCAAGTCGCACAGGCTATGGGTTACCGCACTGCTGTGCTTGACCCCGATGCCAACAGCCCAGCCGGACTCATCAGCCACCACCACATACTGGCAGCGTTTGATGACGCGCAAGCGCTGGCCACCATGGGTAGGCTCTGCGACGCCATCACCACAGAGTTTGAAAACGTGCCTGCGGCTACCTTGGACATACTGGCCAAGACCACGCCGGTGTCACCACCGGCGCACGCAGTTGGGATTGCCCAAGACCGACTTGCTGAAAAAGCGCATTTTTTGCAAAGTGCTAGCCAGCCCACCGGCGGCGGCAAAGGCCTAGCCTCAGCCGCAGGTGTGGGTCCAGTCCCCTACGCAGCGTTGGTAGAACACGCGGATTTGGCCAGCATAGACGCCTCACTATTTCCTGCTATTTTGAAAACCGTGCGCATGGGTTACGACGGCAAAGGCCAGGTCACGGTGACCAACCAGGGCGATTTGGAGCGAGCCTGGGAGTCTTTGTACAAAGCACC
>CALBWZ010000065.1 GCA_937893415.1 uncultured Comamonadaceae bacterium
CCCAAATAGGCACGAATGACTTCGGGGTGTTTTTGAATTTCTGCTGGCGTGCCCTCAGCGATTTTTTTGCCAAAGTTCAGGGCAACAATCCAATCTGAGACGTCCATTACCAATTGCATGTGGTGTTCAACCAATAAAACGCTGATGCCCATCTCGTCTCTCACCAGTCTGATGAGCGCGGCCAAGTCATCAAGCTCTTCGTGGTTCAAGCCTGCAGCTGGTTCATCTAGCAGCAGCAAGGTTGGCTGGGCTGCCAATGCGCGGGCAAACTCAACGCGCTTTTGATAGCCAAAAGGTAAATCACCCACAGCGCGGTGTGCCACATCGCTCAGCTTCAATCGCTCAATCAGAACGTCTGCACGTTCTCGCAGGTCTTGTTCTTCCAAGCGGGTTTTTTTGCTTGGCAGCAAGCCGCCAATGAAGCCAGTGCTGGACTTGCTGTGCGCGCCCACCATGACGTTCTGTTGAACGGTCATGGTTTTAAACATGGCCAAGTTTTGGAATGTTCGCCCGATACCAATGTTGGTCATTTGGTGCACAGGCGTCTTAGTGATCGACTGGCCTTCAAAAAGGAGGTCGCCCTCCTGGTAATCGTACAGACGGCTTAGGCAGTTGAACAACGTCGTTTTACCGGCCCCGTTGGGGCCAATCAATCCGCAAACTTTATCCCGTGGCAGATCAAAACTTACGTTATCCAATGCGGTAATGCCGCCAAATCGAACGGTTATGCCCTTGACCTGCAGCAGGGCGTTTGTTTTATCGACAACCAAATCACAATCTCCTTGTTAGCAGCAGCAATACTGCGCATACACAAAGTGTAGGTTGCGTTGCAAATTGAGCACCTAGGACAACTACCAATGACCTGTCTTCTATGCGTCATCCGACTGAATAAGCGAGCAAGCTGCGCCATGTATTTTGTGAGGCCTACGTTGGCTTGTAGGGGTTTTGACTGGCGTTTTGCCTATCGACTTTGTTGATGGAAACAGCCCTACATGTTGCTGGGAGTTGCTGGTCGCTGTCTTCTACAAGACTTGCCCAGCACAGCAATGGCGCTAGTATTTTTCAAGAAGGTTGGCGCTTGTGAGTCAGCCAGCAAACAAGGGGCAAGCTGCAATGGTTTTGTACGATCCAACTGACTCGGCCACCAGACGCAATCCCTATCCTGCGCTGGCATACCTGCAAGCGCACGACCCCGTACATTGGTGTCCGGCAGTTGACGCTTGGTTGATTACCCGCTACGACGATGTCAAGTTGGCCATGACCAAGCCCGAGTTGTCCTCAGACCGTCTGCGTCCCTTTTATGAGTCATTAAAAGACGAACGCCGTGAAATTTTGAGTGGCGTAATGCGCTACCTCAATGAGTGGTTGGTGTTCAAGTCGCCTCCAGATCACACCAGACTGCGGCGCATGATGAACCCTGTCATTTCACCCAAATTGGTACAGGATATGCGTCCAAGTATCGAAACCATTGTGGTTGACTTGTTAGACCAGGCCCATGCAGGTGTTTCTTTTGATTTTGTGGAAGATGTGGCTGCGTTGCTCCCTGCTTACGTGATTTTGGACATGCTCGGCCTGCCTAGAAGTGACTTTCCGGCCATTAAGCTGTGGTCTGACGGCCTGCGAACTTTCATAGGCACAGCGCGAGGTGTGCCTAACAAATACCAACGTGCGCGTGACGGTGCCGACCAACTCAGCGCTTATTTGCGCGGGCACATTGAGCAGCGCCGCTTAGAGCCCACCGACGATGTGATCAGCATGATGATGGCTGCCGAAGACGCTGAGGGTAAGTTGGGCGAAGACGAGTTGGTGGCCATGTGCCTGCTGATTTTATTTGGCGGTCATGAGACCACAACCAGTCTGCTTGGCAGCTCGGTGGCGGCTTTGTTGGCCAACCCAAGTGAGTTGCAGCGCCTGCGAGACGAGCCGTTGCTCATCAAGTCCGCTGTAGAAGAGTTTTTACGGTTTGATGGTCCGTCCAACAGCATTGCCAGAGTGGTCACTGAGAACCTGTCTTGGGGCGGCAAGGATCTTAAACAAGGCGATCGTATATTTGCCATGGTGGGCGCCGCAAACAGAGACCCATTGGTTTTTGACCGTCCCCATACATTGGACATTGGACGCACGCCAAACCGCCATTTAAGCTTTGGCCAAGGCATTCACTTTTGTCTTGGTGCCCCGCTAGCCAGGTTGGAAGCGCAGGTGTGTATTCAAGCCATGGTGGCGCGTTTTGGCGACTGGCAGTTGGATGGATCAGAAGATAAAGCCATTGATTGGCTTGACGCCATGGTGATGCGAGGCCCGACCCGCCTCAGTATGCGCGTGGCACAGCTATCCAAAGCGTGACACAACGCTTCAACTGATAGCTTGTATGGCGACAACCGTTTAACCAGGAAAAAATTGATGACCAATGCATTTATTGTTGGCGTCGCTTGCACCACCTTCGGCAAGCGTCCAGGCAGCAGCTTTAAAGATCTGACCCGAGAGGTTTATAGCGAACTGCTGGCCGATGCGGGCTTGTTGGATGGTGAACAGATTGAGCAAGCTTGGTTTGGCAATTGCGGTATGGGCAGTTGGGGGCAGCGCAACATACGGGGTCAAGTGTGTTTTACGCCTTTGGTGCGCGATGGTTTGTTTCCTGAACGCGTGGGCATGATCAATGTGGAGGGCGGCTGTGCAACGGCCAGCATGGCGTTTCAAGGCGCTGTACGTGATATTGTGAGTGGGCATACGCAGGTGTCTTTGGCCATCGGTGTGGAGAAAACCTTTGTGCCCAATGACCCCGCTAAGACGCTGGAGATTTTTGAGGGTGGCATTGATCAGTGTGATCCTGAAGAATGGCGTGCGTATTACCGTGCAGCTGGTGAGGCGGCAGGCAAACCTTTTGACACTGGCGGCGAGGGCGGCACGTTGTTTATGGATACCTACGCCATGCAAGCCGCCTACCACATGAAGCATCACGGCAGCACCCGTGAGCAAATTGCGTTTGCAGCGTCAAAGAACCACGCCATGGGTGCGCTTAACCCCAAAGCGCAATACCGGTTTGAAGTGTCGCAGCAGCAAGCATTAGACGACCGCATGGTGAGTTGGCCGTTGACCAGAAGCATGTGTTCTCCTATTGGAGATGGGGCTGCGGCTGCCTTGGTGTGTTCTGGCGAGTGGCTGCGCCAGCAACCCATGGCCGTACAAGAGCGGGCTGTCGCTGTTCGTGCCAGTGTGCTCACCGGCGGCAAGTACCGTGCATTGGACGAGGTGAGTTTGGCCCATGTGGCAGCCCAACGTGCCTACCAACAAGCCGGCCTGACCCCGCAGGATATTCAACTGGCAGAGGTTCATGATGCAACCTCTTTTTGTGAGCTGTACCAAGCCGAAATGCTGGGTTTTTGCCCAATCGGTCAGGGCGGCAATTACGTGGCCAGTGGTGCAACGACGATTGCTGGCGAGCGCCCCATCAACCTGTCGGGTGGACTGGTCTCAAAAGGGCATCCAGTCGGCGCCACGGGTTTGTCTATGTTGTATGAGTTGTCAACGCAGCTACGTGGCGAGGCTGGCGAGCGCCAGGCCAGACATGCTGACATTGCAATGGCAGAGAACGGTGGTGGCGTCATCGGATTCGATGAGGCGGCGTGCGCGATCACAATTTTGCAACGCCACCGCAGCTGAGGAGACACCATGCTGGATCACGCTCACATATACATCCCCGATATTTTTACCCGCCATGGTCGGGATAGGGCCACGCAAGAGGCCGTTGTGTGTGGTGACGTCAGGCGCGTGTGGCGGGACTTCAACGCCAATATGAACCGTGTGGCCAACCGACTGCTGGCCATGGGTATTGCGAAAGGCGACAAGGTCGGTGTGCTGATGGGCAACAGCGTCGAAATCCTTGAGGTGATGTTCGGCGTTGTGAAGTCTGGTGCGTGCGTGGTGCCCATCTCTGGTCTGCTAACCGCCGATCAAATGGGCCATCTGTTGTTAGACAGTGGTGCCAGTGTCATCATCGCCAGTCCAGAGTACATAGAGCGCCTTGACCAACAGCGGGGACAACTGGCAGACGTCGCCGCAGACCACTGGATAGTGGTGCACGGGTATAGCAATGGTTGGCAGCCATATGAGGATTGGCTGTCTGGTGTCTCCATAGACACGCCCAAAGTTACCTACCAGCCTGAAGATGACTTCAATATTATTTACAGCTCTGGCACGACTGGCTTGCCAAAAGGCATTGTTCAAGCCCACAGAGCCCGCAGCCATTGGGCCGTGTCTAACGCCATAGAAATGGGTTTTAGGGACCACAGCCGAGCGCTCACAACAACCTCGTTGTACTCCAACGGCACTTGGCTCATGATGCTGCCTGTGTTGTTTGCGGGCGGTACTTGCGTGGTGATGCCCAGCTTTGACCCTGGCGCATTTCTAGATGCCTTAGACAACGAACACATTACCCATACCTTCATGGTGCCGGCCCAATTTATAGCCGTGTTGGAGGTGCCACCTCGTAGGGCCAACGCTGCCACCAATTTAGAAGTGGTGCTGTGCGCAGGCTCGCCGTTGCGCCGCGATACCAAGCGAAAAGCCATCGCGCTGTTTGGCCCCGTTCTCTACGAGTTGTATGGTTTTAGCGAGGGTTTTTCAACCATGCTCAAGCCAAGCAGTCCTGAGGACAAGTTCCACACCGTTGGCACACCAGTGCTGGGCTTTGATGTGCGCATACTCAATGACGACGGCGACGTGATGGCAGCAGGTGAGGTTGGTGAAATTGCGGGTTACGGTGCGGGCATGCTGAGCCGCTACCACGGCCGCCCAGATGCGACCGAAGCCATGGTGTGGAAGGACGAGCGTGGGCGGACATTTGTTAGGTCTGGCGATATTGGCTACCTCGACGAGGACGGTTTTTTGGTCTTGGTTGATAGAAAAAAAGACATGATCATCTCTGGTGGTTTTAATGTGTTTCCTGCTGATATTGAAGCCATTATTGGCACACACCCCGGCGTTTTGGATTGCACAGTGATTGGTATTGCGCACCCCAAGTGGGGGGAGACGCCTCTTGCGTTGGTCATTCGTAAGACGGGTATTGAGATACCAAGTGACGATTTAATAGTGTGGTGTAACGAGCGCCTTGCCAAACACCAACGCATCACTGCGCTTGAGTGGCGTGAATCGTTCCCGCGCAATGCACTGGGTAAGGTGCTTAAGCGTGAGTTGCGTTTGGCTTACGAGGGTCCGACAGATGTCTGACGGCTTGCAGCCAACTTGGTCGGCACACGAACAAGTCTCTATCGATGCGGCGGCTGCGTTTGTTCACGCGCATGTTCGCCCCTTTGCTGCCAAGTGGGCTCAAGGTGTGGGCGGTTCGCATGACGTGCTGCAAGCTGCGTCTGATGCCGGTTTACTCGGCTTACAGGTGGCCGTGCCGCTGGGTGGTAAAGGCCTGTCATTCTCTTGTAAAAGCCACATTGCTGGCATGTTGGCTGGGGCAGACTTTGGCTTGGCCATGTCGCTGATCAACACGCACAACATTGCCCAAGACCTCAGTGTCCATGCCGCACCTGACCTGGCCATGCGCTACTTACCCGATTTGTTGGCCGGACGACGCACCGGTTGTACCGCGTTGACAGAGCCAGGCGTGGGTTCGGATTTTTCTGCTATCACCACCCGGGCTCAACGTGTGGGTGACGCTTGGCAGATAGACGGCGACAAGGCTTGGATTATCAATGCCACCCATGCCGACGTGATCGTGTTGTACGCGCAAACCGAGCCTGGCAGGGGCGCACAAGGCATTGCTGCCTTTGTTATTGATGGGCAGCGTGCCGGCTTTGTACGAGGCCTGCGCAGCGATACCACGGCCACGCGCGGTCTCAATTCTGGCGGCTTTACTTTGCAGGGTTACCAGGCACATGCAGACGAATTGCTGTACCCGCCAGGACAGGCTTTTAAAGCCGCCATGAACTCAATCAACGGCGCGCGGACGTATGTCGCATCGATGTGCTGTGCCATGGTGGCCGAGTGCTTGCGCGTGGCCAACGCCTATGGCGATGAGCGCCATAGTTTTGGGCAGCCATTGCATAGCCACCAAGGTTGGCGCTGGGCATTGGCCGACGCTGCGGTCGATTTAGCAGCTGCTCGCCAGTTGGTCGCTTTGGCTTGTGACAGTTTGAACCGCAACGGTGATGCGCAAACCAGCGCGGCCCATGCCAAGGTGTTTGCAACGCGAATGGCAGGGCGACACATTGCCGCACTCATGCACGCCATGGGGGCTGAGGGTCTGCGAGAGGAGCATCCCTTTATGCGCCACCTAGCGGGCGCACAAGTCGCATCGCTCACAGACGGATCAACTGGAATGCTGTTGGAGCGTATTGCCAAGGACTTGCGTCGCTCAGGCGTAACCCCATAAGCATTCATACACCCCATTACATGCGCAACCAAAGAGGGCATTGGCCATGAACTTACTCTTTCCCATGAACCCACAGCCTCGCGATGAAGACCGTTTGGCTTTTCACATGTGCGAGACCGGGGAGTCTGTCAGCTATGGCCAGCTAGACAGCCGTGCCAATCAAGTTGCGCAGGTGTTGCGCAGCTGCGGTGTGGCCAGTGGCGATCATATTGCTGTGCTCATGAAGAACCACCGCCGGCTTTTGGAGGCATGCTTTGGTGGCGACAGAGCTGGTGTGTATTACACAACCATCAGCACACGCTTGCTGGCCCAAGAAATTGCCTACATTGTTAAAGACTGCGGTGCGCGCTTGCTGGTCGTGTCCAGTGACTTGGGTGCATTGTTGGTGCAACTTCGGCCGCTGTTGCCGCAGGGCCTGCGGTGCTTCAGCGTCGGCGAGCGTGTGCCCGGTTTTGAGCCTTGGGAGTCGGCTGTTGACAACGCATCTACAGCTCCCATTTCAGACCCATTACAAGGCTTGGACATGTTGTACTCTTCGGGAACAACGGGTAAGCCCAAGGGCGTGAAATGGCCAATGCCTTCAACACCAGTTGGTACGCCGACATTGCTAGTGGATTTGCTTGGCGCCTTGTTTGATTACGGTCGCCACAGCCGTTACCTATCGCCGGCGCCGCTGTACCACGCAGCGCCACTGCGCCACTGCATGTCGGTTATCAAGCTGGGTGGCAGTGTGTTTGTCATGGGCCATTTCGATGCTGAAGCAGCGCTGCAGTTGATCGAACAGCACCGTATTACCCACAGTCAGTGGGTGCCCACCATGTTTGTGCGCATGTTGAAGCTGCCTGATGCGGTGCGAACCCGATTCGACTTGTCGTCCATGACCATGGCGGTGCATGCAGCCGCACCATGTCCGGTGGCCATCAAGCAGCGCATGCTGGCGTGGTGGGGCCCCATCATTCATGAGTACTACGCGGGCACAGAAAACAATGGTTTTTGTGCCATTACGCCGCAAGAATGGTTGGCTTATCCGGGCTCAGTGGGGCGGGCTTCATTGGGTGTGCTGCACGTCTGTGAC
>CALBWZ010000066.1 GCA_937893415.1 uncultured Comamonadaceae bacterium
GCAGCATGTCGCTTTTAAACGTGGCCTCGCGCATGGACTTGAGCATCATCTGAATAAACAAGGCCTCGAACTGCTCAGCCGTTTCGCGCAAGGCACCTTGGCTGTCTTTGACCGCGCGCCCACGCAACTCACTCAGACCGCCGAAGTCTAGGTAAGAGCTGGTGACGTTGGTGCTGTCGATGGCCATGGTTTTTTAATAAGCTTGTGAGTGTGTGTGCGTCGTTGTGGCTTAAATCACCACCAACTCGGCGCGCAAGCTGCCTGAACTTTTGAGGGCTTCTAGGATGGCAATCAAGGCTGAAGGGGTTGCGCCCACTTGGTTGACTGCATCTACCACCTCACGTAAATCAACACCAGGTTTGAACAAAAACATGGGCTTATTTGGCTCATCAACACCCACTACAGCGTTTTGTACTGGCGTGGTTTGACCCGTACCTAGGGCTGCTGGTTGGGAGACTTCGTTGGTGGCTGAAATAGAAACGGTGATGGTGCCGTGGGTGACCGCAGCAGCTGTCACTTTGACGTTGCGGCTGATAACGACCGTACCGGTTCTGGCATTCACCACAACCTTGGCCGCGGTCTCACCCGGAATAACATCCAAATTTTCAATCATGGACACAAAGGCCACACGTTGGCCTGTATCAGTCGGCGCACGAATCGTAATAGAGGTGGCATCAAGCGCTTTGGCCACACCTGGGCCAAAGGTGTCATTGATGACCTCAACAATCGCGTTGGTGGTGGTGAAGTCTGCGTCGCGCACATTCAGCACCACAGAGTCAGACTTACCGAAAGGACTGTCAACTGCACGCTCGACTTGCGCACCGTTTGGAATACGACCAGACGTGGGCACACCAATCGTGACGTTTGAGCCTGCCGCATTGGTATCTAAGCCTGTGGCGGCCATGGCACCTTGTGCCAGAGCATAAATTTCACCATCAGCGCCACGCAAGGGAGACATAAGCAAATTGCCACCGCGCAAGCTTTTGGCTTTACCAATTGCTGAGACGTTGATGTCGATTTTTTGACCAGGCTTGGCAAAGCCGGGCAGCTCCGCCGTGATCATCACGGCAGCGACGTTGGCAATGTCAATTTTGCCGCTGTTGGCAGCAGATTCAAAGTCTGACAACGGCCCGTTTAGACTGACGCCCAACTGGCTTAGCAAGGCCTTCATGCTTTGCGTGGTGAACGACACGTCCGAGCCATCACCTGTACCTTGCAAGCCCACTACCAAGCCATACCCCATGAGCTGGTTAGAGCGAACTGAGGCCACACTGGCAATGTCTTTCACGCGGTCGGCGCTGGCTTGTGCAGCGGCCAACAGGGCCACTGCCATTACAGCTGCGCGAGAAAAAAGCACTAAAGGATTCATGATTGATGTCGATTCTTTGATTAAGTTAGACCTTGCACAAACTAGGCCAACTATTAAAAAGGCCAAAAAGTAAATAACAAACGTGTACCCCAACCAGCGCTGGACGCTTGTTGCAACTCCCCTGAGCCGCGGTAGGCAATTTGTGCATTGGCCAAGCGGCGAGACTGCACCGTGTTGTTTGACGAGACGTCATCTGGACGAATCACGCCTGAGACTTGGATCGTCTCGGTCCCCTCCGACAAGGCAAGTTGCTTCTCACCACGCAGCACCAAGTTGCCATTGGCCAGCACGTCTATAACGGTTACTGCTACCTCGCCTGTG
>CALBWZ010000067.1 GCA_937893415.1 uncultured Comamonadaceae bacterium
TTTGGCGCATTCTAAAAAGTTATTTGATAAAGGCTATGAAGAACTGGGCACGCAGGCCTTTTTAGGCTGGGGCTCTATGATCAAAGCCATGCCAGCGATGGTGCGTCTGCGTGCCGATCGCTCAGTGTATGCACTGACAGCTAAGTATTTCAAGCATGAGTCTATTCGGCGTGCCTTCAGTATTCAGCCGCTGTTGGTGGGCGGCAACCCCTTCGATACCACCAGTATTTATAGTTTGATTCATTATTTAGAGCGCAAATGGGGCGTGTGGTTTGTGCGCGGTGGTATGGCGCAATTGGTAGCCGCAATGGTGGCACTGGGCCAACGTCATGGGGTGCAGTACGAGTGGGATGCTGATGTCGCCGCTATCGAGGTCAACAACAAGCAAGCCAGTGGTGTTACGCTGCGCGATGGACGCACCCTGCAAGCCGACACCGTGGTGTGCAACGCCGATCCAGGCTATGTTTTGAGTACGTTGCTGCCAGCTCCGCACCAACAAAAGCACGCCACAGAGCGCAAGCAATACTCCATGGGTTTGTTTGTGTGGTATTTCAGCACCGACAACATGTACCCAGATGTACCCCATCACACCATTTTGTTTGGACAGACTTACCGCAAGGTGTTGGACAAAATTTTTAACAAGTTAGAGTTGCCTGAAGACTTGAGTATTTATCTGCACCGTCCAAGTGCCACTGACCCAGGTTGCGCCCCGCCTGGTCACGACAGTTTTTATGCCTTGGTGCCAGTGCCCAATCTGCGCAGCGACATTTCTTGGCCTGATGTTGAGCATGACTTCAAGGCTGCGCTCCTAGAGGCCTTGTCAGATCGCATATTGCCCGGTCTTAAAGATTGTATTGTTGACGAATCGTTTGTAACACCTGAGTACTTTTCAAAGGAATTGCTGGCACCATGGGGTGCTGGTTTTTCCATCACCCCCACCTTGTTGCAGTCAGCCGGATTCAGATTTCCAAACCGCGCCACCACGCTTTCAAACCTGTATTTCACAGGTGCGGGCACGCATCCGGGCGCAGGCGTTCCTGGTGTCGTCACGTCCGCCAAAGTGGTGGAAAGACTGATGTTCGGATCGGTTCAATGACACCTCAAAGCGTCATGGACATGCATGCCAAGTCGTTTGCTTGGGCGGCTAGATTCCTTGCGCCCGAGGCCAAACTTGATGCTGCGCAGTTGTATGTGTTTGCCCGCATTGCCGACGACTTGGCTGATGAGGAAGAACTTGGCCCGTTAGATGCCAGAATGTTGGAGTTGAAGCGCTTGGAGAACAACGTGTTGAGTCCCACCAGCGGCGATGAGTTGGGTCACAAGGTCGGCCGCTTGATGCAAGCCAAAGGGGTGAGCAGCGATGTGGTTCGCCAGTTTATGTTGTGTCTCAGACAAGATGCACGTCAATACACCGTGCAAACCACAGAGGAGTTGCTGTATTTTGCATACGGCGTAGCTGGAACTGTGGGGCAAATGATGTGCCCTATTTTGGGCGCACCACACCACGCGCAACGTTACGCGGTTGCGCTAGGTGTGGGCATGCAGTTGACCAACATTGCCCGAGATGTTGTAGAAGATGCGCAGCGAGGCCGTTGTTACATCCCGGCTCAATGGGGTGCAAGTATGGCGACCCTCAACGCGCCAAGTGGTGAGCAACACATGCAGCACAGTTTTGCACTGATCAAAAAACTGTTGTCGTTGGCAGATGATTTTTATGCATATGGACAAACAGGTTTTCAATATATTCCGGCTAACAACCGCCGTGCCATTCGGATTGCCACCACGCTGTACAGAGCAATTGGTCAAAAAATACTTAAAAATGGTGCGCGCTCATATTGGCGTGGACGTACATCATTAGGCCGGATGGAAAAAACCAAGCTCATCATGTCCTGTTACTGCGGCAATGACGCATTGTCTAAGCATGTGGTGCGAGATGTCATTGCTTTAGATATGAAACACATGGCGACTGTGTCCGGCTTTCCACTTGCTGGTGCCTGAACCAGCATGAGCTTTGACATCGTTATTGTTGGCGGTGGTCTGAGCGGCTTGGGGTTGGCATGTGAGTTGGCCAAGCCTGAATTTTCTAGTCTTAAGGTATTGGTCTTGGAGCAGCGTGCGTGCTACGTGCGTGACCGCACATGGAGCTTTTGGCAAACCTCCAGCACAGCGCCCAACCCATACATATCGCTTGTCCGCCAGCGGTGGCACCGTTGGCGCGTGCAGCAACATGGTCAAGACCATGTGCACGAAGGCACATCACCGCGGGACGGTCTCGAAGCCATTCACTATTGCAGCCTAGACAGTGATGCGTTCTACACAGCTGCTCAAGCAACCCTTGCGGGCAGCAACAACGTTCAGATGCGTTTGGGCGTTGGTGTCAAGCATGTGCTGGACGGGGCTCAGCCAGCTGTGGAGACTGTCGATGGTGAGGTGTTTGTTGCCAAGTGGGTGTTTGATGCACGCCCTAAAAAGCGCCACTCAGACAGTGGTTTGGTTCAGCAGTTTCTCGGCGTCGAGATACACACAGCGCGTGATGTGTTTGACAGCAGCACGGTTGAATTGATGGACTTCCGTCCCAGCGCGCAGGGCTTGCATTTTTTCTACGTACTGCCTTATAGCCCGAGAGTTGCTTTGGTGGAGACTACCTGGATCTCTCCAGCGAGCTTTAAGCCTGAATTTGAATCTGAATTGGCACAATTTATTGAAACAGCTGTCGATGGGGCTGACTACAAAGTGGTGTACCGCGAACAGGCCTCATTAAACCTAGACCTGGACTCGGACCTAGGCCTAGACACTGAGCTATACAAGGAAGCAGGTCGTTTGGCCAGTGCCGTTCACGGTAAGCGTGTTGTTGCGCTAGGTCGCCGTGCGGGGACGTTGCGCGCGTCGACAGGTTATGCTTTTTTAGAAACACTGGTGCATTCACAGCGTATTGCACAATCGTTGTCAGCTGCTATGCAAACAGGGAGCGTAGACCAGTGGCTAGCCCCCAGTTTTGTGCGCGCGCCATTAGACCAATGGATGGACGACGTTTTTTTACATGTGCTGTCGCGTAATTGGCTCAAGAGTTCTGGGTATTTTATGCATATGTTTGAGCGAACAGACGCCGCCACCATGACTGCATTTTTGAGTGGTAGGTCAACATTGCGTCAACGGCTAAGGGTTGCTATGACCCTGTCACCGCTGCCTTTTATTCGTCAGGCGGTGCTCACCTCGTTTGCGCGCTTGAAACGCAAGCTTCACTGATGTTGCAGCACATCTCATTCAAACCAAGTATTGAAAAAATTGCGTTAGGCCTGCTCGCGCTAGGCACGCTGATTGTCGTCGAACACGTGTTTAAGCAAGCTGGCTTGTGGCTATTTTTAGGGCTGAGCCTCACTACCGGCTTCTTCCATGGCGCCCTTGATATTTTGATGTTGCAACGTGAGTTCCCTCAACTTCGCCGCCTAATTGGCATGTTGTTGTTGTACCTGGTGAGCGCTGTTGCGGTCGCCATGCTGTGTGTGTTGAGTGGCAAATTAATGGTCCTGCTGTTGCTAG
>CALBWZ010000068.1 GCA_937893415.1 uncultured Comamonadaceae bacterium
GCAACAGGCACGGCTATGACATGGCATTGACGTTCAGCGCAGGACAGGGCGACATATAGGTACCAACCTAACACCAAGCCACCCTCCCTGTTTACAGACCAGCAGCAGCCTTGAGCAGCGCGGCCTTGTCGGTGCGCTCCCAGGTGAAGTCAGGCTCGTCGCGGCCAAAGTGGCCGTAGGCGGCGGTTTTGCAGTAAATGGGCCGCAGCAAATCCAGCATATGAATAATGCCTTTGGGTCGCAGGTCAAAGTGCTCGAGTACCAGCTTGGCCAGTTGGTCGTCGGGGATGACGCCAGTGCCTTCGGTGTACACCGTCACATTCATGGGCCTAGCCACACCAATGGCGTAGGCCACTTGAATTTGGCACTGGCGGGCAAGTCCGGCGGCCACGATGTTTTTAGCAACATAGCGTGCCGCATAGGCTGCAGAGCGGTCAACTTTGGTGGGGTCTTTACCGCTGAAGGCGCCGCCGCCGTGTGGGCATGCGCCGCCGTAGGTATCCACTATGATTTTTCGCCCTGTCAAGCCGCAGTCGCCCTGAGGTCCGCCAATGACAAAGCGCCCGGTTGGGTTGATCAGGTACTTGGTGTCAGCAGTGATCCACTCTGACGGCAGTACGGGCTTGATCAGCTCTTCGATGATGGCTTCGGTGAACGAGGCTTTCATCTTCGTGCTGGATTCACTTTGGTCAGGGCTGTGCTGGGTAGACAAGACCACGGTGTCAATGCTGTGGGGCTTGCCGTCAACATAGCGCATGGTGACTTGGCTTTTGGCGTCAGGTCGTAAAAAAGGCATGCGCCCGTCTTTGCGCAGTTGCGCTTGGCGCTCTACCAGACGGTGTGCGTAGTAAATGGGCGCTGGCATCAGCTCTGGTGTCTCGTCGCAGGCGTAGCCAAACATCAGACCCTGGTCACCGGCGCCAATGTTGAGGTAGTCGTCGCTGGCGCGGTCTACACCTTGGGCAATGTCATTGGACTGCTTGTCGTAGCACACCATGACGGCGCAGCCTTTGTAGTCAATCCCGAAGTCGGTGTTGTCGTAGCCAATGCGTTGCAGGGTGTCACGTGCAACTTGTATGTAGTCCACATGGGCGTTGGCAGAGATTTCGCCTGCCAATACAACCAGGCCGGTGTTGGTGAGCGTTTCAGCTGCGACGCGTGCAACAGGGTCTTGTTCGAGAATGGCGTCTAGGATGGCGTCGGATATTTGATCGGCTACCTTGTCGGGGTGGCCCTCAGAAACTGACTCAGATGTGAAAAGAAAATCGGTGGACATATAAACTCCTGTCATAGCAAAGGGTGGTTCGGCGTTGCCGAGAACCCTGTAGCCGGAGTTCGGCGAACGCTTTAGCGGCATTTATGAATCGCCCCACAAGTTGTTCAGTAACTCGGCGATACTCAAATTATAGCCACTGGACCCAAACGCTGTGTTGACCCAACTCGTTTTACGCTTATTTACGCTGGCATCGCACCTGCCTTTGTGGCTGCTTCATGCTGGCGGCTCATTGCTGGGCGTGTTGTTGTGGGTGTTTGACAGCGGCCACAGACGCCGGCTGATGGCCAATTCAACATTGGGTGGGCTTGGCTTTACACACAAGTTGCTGGCAACCCTGCATGCGGGACGCATGGTGGCTGAGTTGCCACGCCTGTGGTGCGGCAAGCCCGTTCCAATGTACTGGAATGGGTTGGATATATTGCGTGACAGCGTGCAACCAGGCCACAGTGTGGTGTTGCTCACCCCACACATGGGTTGTTTTGAAATCAATGCCAGAGCCTATGCGCAGGTGTTTGCGCACGCTGGTTTGGCCGATGCTGCCAAGCCCATGACTGTGTTGTTTCGCCCATCACGCCAAGCAGGTTTGCAAGACTTGGTGCGCAGCGCGCGGGAAGGAGAGGGCTTGTACGCAGCGCCAACCAACACATCTGGCGTCAAGCAGCTTATTCGCGCGTTGAACAACAAAGAGGCAGTCGGCCTGTTGCCCGACCAAGTGCCACCCAGCGGGATGGGTGCGTGGTGTACCTTTTTGGGTCAACCCGCGTACACCATGACATTGGCAGCCAAGCTCGCCCAACAAGCAGACCATGTGTTGTTGATGTGGGGCGAGCGCTTGCCATTTGGGCGAGGCTTCACAGTGCACGTCATGCACCCCCCCACAGCGCTGCCCAAAGACACAACGGCGGCGGCACAAACGCTGAACGACTGGGTAGAGCACGTCATTCAACAAGCGCCAGAGCAGTACATGTGGGGTTACGACAGGTTCAAGCAGCCTAGGGCTTGATGGCGTGGCTGCAGGTGCCGCTTCGGCGTGACACAGGGCATGCCACGCCTAGGTGTGTTTGACAGGCCTGTACAGATGGTCAGCGAGAATGGGCTTGAAGCTGTTAATGTGCCAACAAGCGTTGTAAATTCTCTATAACCAACAGTGGTTTTTCATGCACCAACCAGTGGCTTGCGTTGGTGATGGTTTGTAGCTTGAGCTTGGTGACATGTTGGTCAAGGCCTTGAAGCAAGCCTGGTAACAGTGCGCGGTCCTGAAGGCCCCACAGCACGGTGGTGGGCACGCTAACGTGCGTCAGTGCATCCGGAATAACAAGGGTGTTGATGGCGTCGGTTG
>CALBWZ010000069.1 GCA_937893415.1 uncultured Comamonadaceae bacterium
TGGAAGCCACAAATACAGTGCGAATTTCGGCAGAACCCAAAATTTCTTCACGCCGCTCTGGTGTCAACATGCCCGAGATAGCCGCTTTAACTTCGTCCACAGCGTCATAAATGATGTTGTAGTAACGGACATCAATTTCGTTGTTATCAGCCGCTTTGCGCGCACCAGCATCAGCCCGTACGTTGAAACCAATCACCACAGACTTGGATGCAATAGCAAGGTTGACATCGCTTTCGCTGATGCCACCCACACCCGACATAACAATTTGCACTTTGACCTCGTCATTAGACAGCTTGGTCAATGATGCAGCCAAGGCTTCTTGCGAACCTTGAACGTCTGCCTTAATGATCAATGGCAATGTCTGGACACTGCCACCCGCGCCCAAGTGGCTGAACATATTTTCAAGCTTGGACGCTTGTTGCTTGGCCAACTTGGTCGAGCGGAACTTGCCTTGACGGTACGTCGCGATCTCTCGGGCACGGCGCTCATCCAGCATGACCATGAAGTCATCACCCGCCGCTGGCACTTCCGCCAAGCCTTGTATTTCAACGGGGATGGACGGACCAGCTGTTTTAATGGCGACGCCATTTTCGTCAAACATGGCCCGCACGCGGCCATGGCTGTGTCCAGCCAACACCACATCACCAGCCTTCAAGGTACCTGAAAGAACCAATACAGTTGCAACTGGGCCTCGGCCTTTGTCCAGACGGGCTTCCACCACAACGCCTTTGGCCATGGACTCAACAGGTGCCTTGAGCTCTAAAATTTCTGCTTGCAACAACACTTGCTCAAGCAAGGTGTCTATACCCATACCGGACTTGGCTGACACCTCAACGAATGGTACATCGCCGCCGTACTCCTCTGGGATGACGCCTTCAGAGACCAGCTCACCTTTAACGCGCTCAGAGTTGGCGTCTGACTTGTCCATCTTGTTAATGGCTACAACCAGTGGCACGCCAGCCGCTTTGGCGTGCATGATGGCTTCTTTGGTTTGCGGCATGACGCCGTCATCACCAGCTACAACCAAAATCACAATGTCAGTTGCCTTGGCACCGCGGGCACGCATGGCAGTAAACGCCTCGTGGCCTGGGGTGTCAAGAAACGACACCATACCGCGCTCGGTTTGAACGTGGTAGGCGCCAATGTGCTGGGTGATACCACCAGCTTCTCCACCAGCCACTTTAGAAGTGCGAATAAAATCGAGCAATGAAGTTTTACCGTGGTCAACGTGACCCATAACGGTGACAACAGGAGCGCGTGGCAACAAAGGTGCGTCGTTTTCCAATGCCTCTTCTGGGAAAGCTTCCGGGTCATCCAACGCCGCTTGTAGGGCTGTATGACCCAGCTCTTCGACCACAATCATGGCCGTGTCTTGGTCTAGTGGCTGGTTGATGGTGGCCATTTGCCCCATCTTCATCAACTCTTTGATGACCTCAGAGGCCTTAACCGCCATTTTGTGAGCCAGCTCGGCAACCGTAATAGTTTCAGGCACATGAATTTCAAGTGCCTTGAACTCTGTGGGCACTACAAACGTTGACTCTTCATTGCGTCCACGCTTGTCGTTGCCCCGACGTGAGCCACCCTTGGGGCCTCCACGCCAGTTGCCACGTCCTGGGGTGGTGTCACCCCGGGTTTTAATTTCTTTTTTCTTGCCAGTCTCGTCCTTCCAAGTGGATGACAGGTTGGCTGATTTGACCTCTTTGGCTGCACCAACAGCAGGCTTAACGGCTGCTACAGCTGGCTTGACCTCTTCTGGCTTTTTGGCAATCAGCACCTTTTTCTGAGGTGTGGCCATCATTACACGGATAGCAGCAGCTTCAGCCTCGGCTTTACGCCTGCGAATATCTAGTGCTTTGGTACGCTCAATTTCAGCTTTGTTGGCAGTTTCTGCGTCAGACTTCACTTTGGCTTCGGCCACTTTAACCGCTTCAACCTTGGCAGCCTGCGCCTCCACCTTTGCTGCAGCAGCGCGCTGGTCAGCACTCACTACTGGCGCAGCTTTCTTAGCAGCAAACTCGTTGGCGGCACTCGCCTCTGCTTGAGCAGCGGCTTTCGCAGCAGCACGAACAGCCTGGGCTTTAGCCGCAACATCTGCAGGCTCACCTTGGGATTGCGCTGCTTGCTCTAACTGCTCAGCAGCCGCAGCCGCAGCGTCAGCTTGCGCTTTGGCTAACGCCTGTTGGGCAGCTTCAGCTTCACGCGCCTCACGGGCTTGGGCCATAGCGGCCTCTTCGTCCCGAATCGCCTGAGCTTCAACGGCAGCAGCCGCTTCTCTACGAGCCAGTTCTAAGTCTTGCTCGCTGGGCCTAGATGCCTCGGCCTTGCCTGTAACAGCTTCATCATCACGACGGACAAAAGTGCGCTTTTTGCGGACTTCTACTTGAATGATGCGTGCACCGCCTCGGGCATCAGCTTGCTTGATTTCAGAAGTTGATTTCTTAACCAATGTGATTTTCTTACGCTCAAGTCCAAGTGTGCCGTGGGCGCTTTGCAGATGCGTCAGCAGTTGTTGCTTGTCTGCGTCAGTCACGGTATCTGCAGATCCAGTCTTGGACACGCCCGCGCTGGCGAGTTGTTCCAACAAAGTATCGGTAGGTTTGTGCAGCTCTGCTGCTAATTCTGCGACTGTCGTACTGGTCATAAAACTTCTTTCCTGTGGGCCTCCGTGATCAAGATTGCTCTTCAGCATCATCTGCTGCGAACCAATGTTCGCGGGCTTTCATGATCAGGGCCTCTGCTTCCGAAGCAGACTGGCCGGTAATCTCTTGCAACTCATCTGTTGCCAAATCGGCCAAGTCATCGCGTGAGTGCACGCCTGAGTCTGCCAACTTAGCAATCAAATCAGCCGTTAAACCGTCGACATCACGCAAGTTTTGCGAGATGTCTTCAACGCTTTCCTCATGCGCCAACTCTTGGGTCAGCAGCACGTCTTTGGCGCGGGTACGTAATTCGTTCACGGTATCCTCGTCGAGCGACTCGATATCCAACATTTCTTGCAGTGGCACATATGCCACTTCTTCCAGGCTGGTAAAGCCTTCTTCTATCAGAATGTCGGCAATTTGTTCATCCACATCGAGCTTGGCCATAAACAGACCACGAACACCTTGAGCCTCTTCAGCCTGCTTTTGTGCAGACTCGTCAGCAGTCATGATGTTGATGCGCCAGCCGGTTAACTCAGAAGCCAAACGAACGTTCTGACCGCCACGGCCAATTGCAATGGCGAGGTTTTCTTCGTCGACCACCACATCCATGGCACCGCGTTCTTCATCAACAACGATTGATGTCACGTTGGCTGGCGCCAAAGCACCAATCACGAATTGGGCGGGGTCTTCGCTCCACAACACAATGTCAACACGCTCACCAGCAAGCTCGTTGGTCACACCGTTAACACGCGAGCCACGTACACCAACACAGGTGCCTATAGGGTCTACACGCAAGTCGTGGGACACAACTGCGATCTTGGCGCGTGAACCTGCATCGCGGGCGCACGATTTGATTTCGAGCGTGCCCTGCTCAATCTCTGGCACCTCTTGGCGAAACAATTCGACCATGAAGTCAGGCGACGAGCGTGACAACAAAATAGGCGCGCCGCGCAGCGTTGGGTCAACTTCCATAATCATCGCCCGCACGCGGTCACCAGGACGGAAGTTTTCTTTAGGAATCATTTCCGTGCGACGCAAGCGGCCTTCAACACGACCACTTTCGATGATAAGGTCACCTTTGTCCAAACGCTTGACAGCGCCGACCAAGATTTTTTCACCCCTAGCCATGAAGTCATTGAGGATCATCTCGCGCTCAGCTTCACGGACTTTTTGCAAAATCACTTGCTTAGCCGCCATTGCCCCAATGCGGCCAATGGGCATGGACTCAATGGCTTCTTCAATGTAGTCGCCCACTTGAATCTCTGGATCCTCCTCGCGCGCATCAGACAGAATTTCCTCTGCATCAGGCATTTGTAAGCCAGCCTCATCAGGCACCACCAGCCAACGACGGAAAGTTTCAGATTCCCCCGTGTCTTTATTAATGGCCACACGAATATCTACATCGTCCGGGTACAGCTTTTTAGTGGCTGACGCCAAAGCGCATGGTGAAACTGTCGTTATGACCAACGGTTG
>CALBWZ010000070.1 GCA_937893415.1 uncultured Comamonadaceae bacterium
CATGTCTTTGTTCATTTGCGTAATGGCAGTGGCAAAGTCCAAGTCCTCAACGTTTGAAAGCAGCGTTTTGAGGCGCAGTACAGTTTCATCAATGACGGTTTGCTGCGAGTCCACCACATTCATGTTGGTACCAACTTGCGCCATGGCCAAACTGATGCTGTCGGTCATGGCGCTGAACTCACCCAAGCCAATTTGCATGGCACCACGGTCAGAGTTCTGCACCGCATGCACCATGTCGTCCATGGCTTGGAAAAAACTCACGCCCTCAGAATTGCCTTCTGCGTTGGTGCGCAACACGCGCTCAAACACTTGTGAGCCCGGGCGGTTGAGTTGCACAGTTCGCTGATCACCCACCAGCACACTCACCTTGGTCTGGTCACCGTTGTACACAAACGCGCCAGTTGAGTCCACACCAAAGGCGGGCTCGTTGACGCGACTGCCGCTAAACAAGTAGGTTCCACCGGTGTCTTGTGTGTTGGCCAAGCTCATGACTTGATCGCGCAGTCCACCCATCTCTAAGGCAATGGCTTGTCGGTCAACCGGGCTTAGCGTGTCATTGGCCGCTTGTATGCCCAGCTCGCGCATGCGGATCAAGCTATCACTGACATTTTGCAGTGTGGTTTCCTCGGCTTGGTAGCGGGCGCTGGCGGTATTTAAGGTGCTGCTGTAGCTGTCGTTGCGCTGAATCACACCTTTAAAGCGCGTGATCACCGCTGCCTGGTCTGGGGAATCACTAGGCGCAATGATTTGTTTACCCTGCGACAATTGCGCTTGTACATTGGCCAACTTGTTTTGTACGGTGCTCATTTGGCTAGAAGCACGATCGAATAGCAAAGAGGTAGAAATTTTCATAAGAATGTCCTAATGTGCTCAGGCTCTAGCGCAGGGCCAATATGGCGTCAAACAAGGTGCTGGCGGTTTGCATCACCTTGGCAGACGCTTGATACGCTTGCTGAAAACGTATGAGATTGGCGGCTTCTTCGTCCAAACTCACGCCCGATATGCCATCACGTGCCTCAAGGGCTTGGTCGTACACCACGGTGAGCGCGTCTTTAGACACCAGGGCTTGCTGCGACATGTTGCCAACGGCACTGATCTGCTCGACATACGCTTCAGCAAAAGTTTTACCGCCGGGCATTGCCTGGGCTGTGGACAAGCCAATCATGCGCAGCATGCCTTCGTTGTTGCCCATGCCGTCGCTGTTGCCGTCAACGCCAAATTTGTCACCGAGGGCGGGTGGGCTGGTAAACGTCAGTGTCACGCCGCGGTACTCAATGCTGGACGGGAAAACCGCGGCGTCAAACGCGCGGGTTGCCACCACCGAGCCACTGGCTCTGTCGGTGATGGTGTAGGCGTCACCAGCGGTGAAGGCCACGTCGAAGGGCTGCGCGCGCAACGACTGCTTTAGGTCTTGTTGGCTGGCGCTATAGCTGGCGCTGGCTGTGAAACGGCCTGCACCGCTCACCAGCACCACATACTCGTCGCTGGCGCTGCCGTCTAAATAGACGGCGGCACGCAAGCCCAAGGCTTGCAAATCGGTGGCAAAACCTTCGGCACCCATGCCAACACGTATGTCTTGGCTCAAGGGATCGGCGAGGCTACGGGTTACAGACACGCTGCCAGCAAAGCTTTGTGCTGCAGCACCCAACGACATCCCTAAGGCGTTATTCGACAAACTGCCGATATCGCTGGGGCCCACCGTAATGTGCCGGCCCTCAAAGCCTGCCGAGTTGGTCAGTACGACCTCATTATTTCTTGACAAGCTGGCAACCACTTGTGTAGTTGCGCTGCTTGCATTGATAGCGGCTACCAACTCAGAGGCATTAGCAAAAGCAGTGCCCACCGGCGCAATGGTGGCTGTAGTGGCACCGTCACCGACCAGCGTTAAGGTGCTGCTGAGCTGCAGCGACGCTGCAGGTATACGTATTTCATTGGTGGCTGTTGCAGTCAGGCCAACGACCCCGGCGCTGTTCAACCAATCAGCAACCTCAGTGGCTTGCAAATGGGTACCAGCCGCGCTGAGAGCGCCCATGGCTTTGTCATTCAGCGTAATGGCGTTGGCTGCAATAGCCACTCCCGTTAGGTTGGCCGATATACGCCCGCCCTGCAATACAGCCGGTAGTGCGGCTCCATTCTGCGCAATGCCGGCGTCATCGAATACC
>CALBWZ010000071.1 GCA_937893415.1 uncultured Comamonadaceae bacterium
CAAAATCGTTGCATTTGACGACCAAAAAGATCCCAAGCGAGCTATCGCTGGCATGGAAAAAATGGCGCAAGAAGGTATCCATTATGTGGTCGGCCCCAATGTTGACGACGGCGCTGCCGCTGTTCGCCCCGTCGCCGAGAGCAAGGGCATCATGTACTTCCCGTACGCCTTTCCCAAGTCGTTGTACGAAAAGCCTGCATCCAATGCCGTATTGGGAATGATTGCCAACTACCAATCTGGACCTGCTATTTACAAGTACTTGATTAAAAGCAAAGGCATTAAGAGCGTTGCGTTTGTAGCTGCCAACGAGTCTGACCCATTGAGCCAGCGTGATGGCGGCGTGGTAGCAGCCAAGGCCCTGGGCTTAAAAGTTGTGTCTAGCAGCGTGACATACCAAGTCGACACCACAGACTTCACGCCCGTGTTGTTGCCAGTCCTCAAGACGCGTCCAGATTTACTGGTGTTGTCAGGCGTGTCACCCGCCAGTGCACCACAGTTGATCCGTTCTGCTCGCGAGTTGGGCTACAAGGGTCTGATCTCTACTGAGACGGCACAAGATGCCAACGTGCTGAAAGAAGGCGCTGGCAAATTGGCAGATGGCTTTATTTCAGTTGGTGGTGCGTCTACACCCGAGTTGGCTTCAGACATGATGCGTGATTTTGTGAAGCGCTACACCAAGATGTTTGGCGAGTACAACGACGAGTCCAACACCAAGGTCTATGCCCTGGAGTACATCTTAGAAACACTCAAAGCCAATCCAAGTGCCATCAAAGACGTTGCCGCGTTCAAGAAAACCATGGACACGTTTGAAGCACCCAACCCCTACATGGTTGGCAACGCAAAACTCAAGTATGTCGGCGTGAGCTCATTTGGACAAAAACGTCAAGTGTCTGTGCCATTGGTTGTAAATGTTTACAAAAATGGCAAGTTCGAAACCATGTTTGTCGCGCAAGTAGATTGATTCGATTGAACTGATTCTTTCGATCAAGTTGTTAAAAAAAAGGGTTGGAGAGCGGCGGGGCATCGACCCGCCGCTCTTGACTTGCAAAGGTCATCATGGAACAAATAATAGTCAACGGGCTTTATCTAGGCGCCCAATACGCGCTGATAGCCCTGGGCTTAACGCTCATTTTTTCACTCATGAACGTGCTCAACTTTGCGCACGGGCAAATGTATGTTTTGGGTGGCTTTGTCACCTACACAGTCGTGGCGCAATTTCAGCTGCCGTTTATCGTGGGCCTGATTGCCTCAGCTTTGGTCTTGGCCGTGGTTGGCGCTTTGGTGGAAAAGTTTTTATTCCGTCCGGTTATTAAGAAATCCAAACGAGAAGAAAGCACCATGTTGCTCGCTGCTGGCATTGCCTTCTTTTTAGACGCCGTTATTTTGTTGGTTTTTGGCGAGAAGCAGCGTGGCGTCCCAAAAATCATAGACGGCGTATTCAACTGGGACTTCATAGTCATCATGCCTTATGACCGGATTGTCATTGGCTTTGCTGCGATTGCGATCATTGCTGCATTCATTTTGTTTATGCAGTACTCCACAGCAGGACGAGCCATGCGAGCGCTGGCACAAGACAAGGTAGCTGCCACCTTAATGGGTGTCGATGTGGCGATGTATTCCATGATTGGTTTTGCCCTGGGTGCAGCGTTAGCCGGTCTGGTTGGCGGCCTATTGGTCACGATTACGGGCGTTAACTTGGGCATGGGCGGTCCAGCCTCTATCAAGGCCTTCATGATGATCATGATTGGTGGTGCAGGCGTAATTTCAGGCGCAATAGCAGGCGGGTTTATTTTAGGAATGATGGAAAGCGTAGGACTCACAGTGCTGTCTGAATACGGCGACATCACCTACTTGGTCATCTTTGCCTCTCTGATGATTTTCTTAGCCTTGCGTCCACAAGGGCTCATGGGCAAACCTTGGGGTTAAAGCGATGCATAACAAATTCATACTTCTCGCTATCGGTGTCATCGCTCTGTATGTCGGCGTGCCTTTCGCCATCGATATATCCGGACGGACAGACTTCTTTTACACGCTCACGTCAGTGGCTTTGCTATCCATTGCATCGGCTGGTGTATGGCTGACTTTTTACATTGGCCGTATCAATATTGGCCAAGGTGCATACGCCCTGGCAGGCGGCTATGTGTCGGCAATTTTGATCACCCAAGCAGGCATGAGCTTTTGGCTAAGTTTGCCTATTGCTGGTCTGTTTTGCGCCGTGTTGTCAGTGTTCATTGGCCTTCCAATTTTGCGATTGCGGGGCGTGTACTTTGCCATGGTCACATTGGTGCTAACCGAAGTCATGCGCTTGGTTGCGCTGGCGCTGCCTGTAACTCAAGGTGCAAAAGGTATTACCTCAATGCCTTTGCCTGGTGAGTTGAGCGTGTTCGGCATCACATTGATACCAGACTTTGCGACATTGGAGAATCCCAAAATAGCGTTTTACT
>CALBWZ010000072.1 GCA_937893415.1 uncultured Comamonadaceae bacterium
CTAATTAAATCATCTATCGATTGGGGCATAAAAAGAACCGTTGTGGGCAAATTAGACATGGCAACGCAGACGCAGGCAAAAAAGCCCACGACTGCGTTGTTAACCTAAACGAGTTTCAGGCTGCAGCGTTAACGGCTCGCTGAGCAACCACTTTGACCAATTGCGCCCGATAGGCTGAGCTGGCATGCAAGTCGGCATTAAGACCCACTGAGCTAACGGCTACGCCGTCCAGCGCTGCGGCACTAAAATTGCCAGTCAATGCAGCTTCCATGTCAGTTTGACGGTACACGCTGGGAGCCGCGCCAGTAATGGCCACACGCACGCCGCTGGTAAGCTCAGAGACAAACACACCCACCATGGCGAAGCGTGAAGCTGGCTGCTTGAACTTGACGTAGGCGGCGCGCTTGGGAATCTCAAACGCAACAGCTGTAATCAGCTCACCATCTTCCAAGGCTGTGGTGTACATGCCCTGAAAAAAGTCACTTGCCGCGATGACGCGCTTGTTGGTGTGAACACTGGCGTTCAAAGCCAACACCGCGCTGGGATAGCAAGCAGCTGGGTCGTTGTTCGCTACTGATCCGCCTAGCGTGCCTCGGGCTCGTACTTGGCGATCTCCAATGTGACCTGCCAATGACGCCAGGGCTGGGATGTTGGCTTTCACAACGTCGCTGTTGGCCACATCCATGTGTGTGGTCATGGCACCAATCACGACGGTATTGCCGTCTTTTTTGATGCCAGACAGACCTGAAATTTTTCCCAAATCGATGAGCTTTTCGGGTGCTGCCAAACGCTGCTTCATAGTCGCCAATAGGGTCTGACCACCGGCCAAAGCTTGACCGCCGCCAGCCACTGCTGCCACGGCTTCGTCCAGAGAACTGGGGTTTGCATATTCAAAGGTGTACATCTTGTAACTCCAAAAGAGATAGTGATTGAGGCAAGCCTCTTAGGCCTTGGCAGATTGAATGGCTGTCCACACGCGGTTGGGACTGGCTGGCATGTCAAAGTCGGTAACACCAACTTCATGCAGCGCGTCCAACACGGCATTGATGACAGCTGGTGGTGAGCCAATTGCTCCTGCTTCGCCACAACCTTTGGTGCCCAATGGGTTGTGGGTGCAAGGCGTGCACACATGACCAATGTTGAATTGCGGGAAGTCGTCGGCACGCGGCATGGTGTAGTCCATGAAGCTGCCTGTGAGCAACTGACCGGTTTCCGTGTCGTAAACACAGTTTTCCATCATTGCTTGACCAATACCCTGGGCCAAGCCACCGTGCACTTGGCCTTCAACCACCATGGGGTTGATGATGGTACCAAAGTCGTCCACTGCGGTGAAGCGGTCCACGCGTGTGACACCAGTTGCGGGGTCAATTTCGACCTCACAAATATACGTACCAGCAGGGAAAGTGAAGTTGGTCGGATCGTAAAACGCAGTTTCATTAAGGCCCGGCTCCAACTTGTCAAGTGGGTAGTTGTGCGGCACATAAGCAGTCAATGCAACCTGTGC
>CALBWZ010000073.1 GCA_937893415.1 uncultured Comamonadaceae bacterium
GGATTCGTGTGCGAGCAGGCAGCCCCAACACCCGGTTTTATGAAATCAAAGACATCTTGCGTCAAAACAAGTTGGTAACTGTGTGCGAAGAGGCCTCATGCCCCAATATCGGTGAGTGCTTTGGCAAGGGCACAGCGACATTCATGATCATGGGTGACAAGTGCACCAGACGCTGTCCATTTTGCGATGTAGGCCACGGTCGCCCGGACCCGCTGGACCAAGACGAGCCGCACAAATTAGGCGCCACAATTGCCGCCCTCAAACTGAGCTATGTGGTGATTACCAGCGTAGACCGTGACGACTTGCGTGATGGTGGTGCAGGTCATTTTGTGGCGTGTATTCAAGAAGTCCGAAAGCAGTCGCCGCTTACAAAAATTGAAGTCTTGGTGCCCGACTTTAGAGGCCGCGATGACCGCGCGCTTGAGATACTAAAAGCGGCACCACCCGATGTGATGAACCACAACATGGAGACCGTGCCACGCTTATACAAAGAAGCACGCCCAGGCTCTGACTACGCATTTAGTTTGAATTTGCTCAAGAAATTTAAAGCTTTTTTCCCGCATATCCCCACCAAGAGCGGCTTGATGGTGGGCCTTGGCGAGACAGACGAAGAAATCTTACAAGTCATGCAAGACATGCGTGACCACAACATAGACATGCTCACCATAGGCCAATACTTGGCGCCGAGCGGCCACCACATTCCTGTACGTCGGTACGTGCATCCAGACACATTTAAGATGTTTGAGCAACGTGCCAAAGACATGGGCTTCAGCCATGCAGCTGTTGGCGCCATGGTCAGGTCCAGCTACCACGCCGACGAGCAGGCGCACGCTGCAGGCGTTTGATGCGGCTTATCCCGTTTGCCCAATTGTGGCTAGGTCGGGACGAGGTTGTGTTCAGTCTGTTGGTTGAATAGGTGTATGTGGCGCTTGCGTTAAGCTTGTCGTTGGTTGTGGCCTTGACTGGGAATATAAGCCTTTCAGGCCCTACACAACATTAGCGCAACGCCACCAATTCGGAGGGCTCTTCGCTGGCCAATACATCTGCCGCCCAAACGGCGAGCTGTTCTGTATGGGCGCGCAAGACTTGTTGTTTAACGGCCAGTATCTGAGTGGGCTGCATAGAAAAACTGCGCAGCCCCATGCCCAATAACAGCGCTGTAAATTGTGTGTCACCGGCCATCTCGCCACACACACTGACATCTTTGCCCTGGGCCTTGCAAGCGTTTATGACTTGAGACATCAGACTCAATACTGCTGGGTGTAAAGGGTCATACAGGTGATTGACAGCCTCGTCCACTCGATCAACAGCCAAGGTGTACTGGATCAAGTCATTGGTGCCAATCGATAAAAAATCAAAGTATCGCAAAAACACCTGCGCCATCATGGCGGCGGCCGGCACCTCAATCATGGCGCCCACGCGGACCGAGCCATACATAACGCCTTGGGCATCCAACTGGTCTTTTGCTCGTTTGATGAGTGCCAATGTTTGTTTGATTTCGCTGACATGTGCCAACATAGGAATCAACAAGTCCACTTGCCCGTTCACCGCGGCGCGCAAAATGGCTCTCAGCTGTACCAAAAACATCGTGGGTTCTGCCAAGCTCCAACGAATCGCTCGCAAACCCAATGCAGGGTTTAAATGTTCGTCGCCGGATCTGCTGCCCCGTTCAAGCGGCTTATCAGCGCCAATGTCTATGGTCCGAATGGTCACTGGCAGACCTTGCATGCCGTCCAAAGCCTCCTTATAAGCCGCGTACTGCTCGTCTTCGTCGGGCAACTTACTCATGCCTTTTGACCCGCGACTCATGAACAAGAACTCAGTGCGAAACAATCCCACACCTACCGCACCAGCTGCGACAGCTGCGGCACTGTCTTGCGGCAACTCGATATTGGCAAACAACTTGACGTGCTGTCCGTCTAAGGTCACGCTAGGTGTGTACCGCAAGCGCCGCAAGCGCTCTCGTTCTAATGTGCCCTCGCGTTGCTTAAAGCCGTACTCCTCCAAAATGATAGGAGACGGCTCAACAATGACCACGCCAGCGTCTCCATCTATTACGACCCAATCGTCTTGTTTAATAAGCTGGCT
>CALBWZ010000074.1 GCA_937893415.1 uncultured Comamonadaceae bacterium
GCAGCACCGCTTCGCCGTCATGTACGCAGTGCTGGGTGCCCAGCTTCACATACAACAAGCGCAGGTAGTGCCAGACCTCAGTGGTGGTGCCCACAGTGCTTTTGCGCCCGCCTCTGCTGAGGCGCTGTTCAATGGCAACCGTGGGTGGAATGCCATACACGGCGTCCACCTCTGGCCGGCCTGCAGGCTGCACGATGGACCGTGCATAGGCGTTGAGTGACTCCAAATAACGACGCTGACCCTCGTTAAACAAAATGCCGAATGCCAAGGTTGATTTACCCGAACCCGACACACCAGAAATGACGTTGAACTTGCCGCGCGGAATATCCAGATTGACACCCTTTAAGTTGTTCTCTCTGGCGTTCACAATTTGAATGTTGTTGGAGGGCTTCACCCGTGGTTTGGCTGCGTAAGTGGCCAGCGCGTCGCTCACCGCATGCCCGCCCAGCCCCATGGCCATGTCGTAGTCACGCATGGCTTTGGCCGTATGTGAGGTGGGGTGCTCGCGCATCACTTCAGGCGTACCCTGGGCCACCACCAAGCCACCGCCAATACCACCCTCAGGGCCGAGGTCTATCAACCAATCACTGGCGCGAATGACGTCTAGGTTGTGCTCAATCACCAGCACCGAATGGCCAGCCTCCATCAAGCGGCGCAGTGCGCGCATGAGCGTGGCAATGTCTTCAAAGTGCAAGCCTGTGGTGGGCTCATCAAACATAAACAACGCACCTTTTTTAGCCACCGCTTGGCGGCTGCTTGAGCCGCCTTTCGCCGCTAGCGCCAAGAAGCCTGCCAACTTAAGACGCTGCGCTTCGCCGCCTGACAAGGTGGGTACGGGCTGGCCTAGCTTGACGTAGTCCAAACCCACGTCGACGATAGGCTGCAAAGCCCGCAGTACATCGCGCTCTTGTGCAAACACTTGCACCGCCTGCGCAACAGTGAGGTTCAGTATGTCCGCCACATTCAAGCCTGCATCGCCCGCTTGGGCTGTGGGGTGTTGGTGGCTTAACCGCACCTCCAACACTTCTGGCCTGTAGCGTTGGCCATCGCAGTCTGGGCAGCGCAAATACACATCGCTCAAAAACTGCATTTCCACGTGTTCAAAACCTGAACCACCACACAGCGGGCAACGGCCGTCGCCACCGTTGAAACTGAACTTTGAAGCGGTGTAACCACGCTCACGCGCCAAGGGTGCAGTGGCCAACAGGCTGCGCAAGCTGTCCCACGCGCCCACGTAGCTGACGGGGTTAGAGCGTGCGGTTTTACCAATAGGGGATTGGTCCACAAACACGACATCACTTAAATGGTCTGCACCCATCAGTCGGTCGAACTCACCTGGTGCATCAGTGGCTTTGCCAAAGTGGCGCAGCAAAGCTGGCGCTAAGACGTCTTGTATCAAGGTGGACTTGCCAGAACCCGACACGCCAGTCACGCATACCAAACGCTGCAAAGGAATAGATACCTCAATATTTTGCAGGTTGTGCGCGCGCACGCCCTCCAAAATAAGGCGCGGCGTGTTGTCGCTGACCATGCGTTTAAAGCCCATGCCCACTTGTTTGCGGTTGCCCAAGTACGCACCGGTTAGGGTGTCAGCCTTGCGCAGCTGCGCAGGCGTGCCGTCAAATACAATTTCACCGCCACGCTCACCAGGGCCTGGGCCCATATCGATCACACGGTCGGCGGCCAACATCACCGCGGGATCGTGCTCGACCACCACCAAGGTGTTGCCAGCATCGCGCAGCCGGTGCATGGCTTCGGTAATCCTGTCCATGTCCCGTGGGTGCAAGCCAATGCTGGGCTCATCCAACACAAACAAGGTGTTGACCAGTGAGGTCCCCAACGCCGTGGTGAGGTTGATGCGCTGCACCTCACCACCAGACAGGGTGCGACTTTGACGGTCTAATGTGAGATAGCCCAGCCCCACATGACACAGGTATTTGAGGCGGGTGGTTATTTCTTCAAACAGCAAACTTTGCGCGCGGGCGTCTGCGTCTTTTCTATCTACCAGAGACGGCGCAATGCTTTTGAAAAAATTCAACATTTGATCCAGTGGCATGCGCATCAGGTCGTACAAACTTAAACCTGGCAAGGCCTCCAACTGAGCGGCAGACCACGACACACCCACTGGCATAAACCGCTTGTCTGGCGGCAAAGCAGCGGTGGCTTCAGCCGCATTGCCTAAGCGCCACAACAAGCTTTCGGTTTTTAGGCGTGCACCGCCGCAGTCGCCGCAAGGCGTGTAACTGCGGTACTTGGACAGCAGCACACGGATGTGCATTTTGTAAGACTTGCTCTCCAAGTACTCAAAGAACCGCTTCACGCCGTACCACTGTTGATTCCACTTGCCAGCCCAATTGGGCGAGCCGTTGATGACCCACTCTTTATGGGCCTCTGACAACTTACTCCAAGGCGTGTCACGCGGAATACCCGCTGCCTCGCCGTGGCGAAGCAAGTCGTCTTGAGACTCCTTCCAAGCGGGTGTTTGTATGGTCTTGATGGCACCACCACGCAAGCTGAGTCTGTCGTTGGGTATGACCAAGCCGTAGTCCACGCCAATCACGCGGCCAAATCCTCGACACGTTTCACACGCACCCACTGGTGAGTTGAACGAAAACATGCTGGGCGATGGTTTTTGGTAGCGTATATGGCTGTCTGGGCAGTGCAAACCGCTGGAAAACTGCCAACGTTCTTCTGGCTCAATTGGCGTCATTGGCGGAACCACTGCGCCGCCTGCCTGCGTGCTTGCTGTGGCAGTAGCACATGAGGCGTAAACCGTCATGTGACCCGAGCCGCGCTTAAGCGCCACTTCTATGGCCTCAACCGCGCGGGCACGGTCTAGATTGCTGGCTTTGAACCGATCGGCCACCACATCAAGCACCTTGCGCGTGTCGTCGAGTTCTGCCTCTTTCTTTTTTGCTGTCTTTTTGGCCGCCACTTTCTTGGCTGCTTTGCCTACCAGCGTGGCCACCTCGTGCGTGCTGTGTAAGTCTTTGACCGCCACATCGCGCTGCGCATGAATGCGGGTAAAGCCGCTGGCCAACAACCACTGCTCGACTTCCTCAGCAGTGGTGCTAACAGGCAACTCCACTGGGAACGTCACCACCAAACGCAAATCCTTACCAGCGCTGCGATTGGCGATGGCATCGTAAATGGTGTCGGCGTTGTCGTGCTGCACGGGTTGCGCAGTTTGTTTGTCAAACAACTGGGTGCTGCGCGCAAACAACAACTTGAGGTGGTCGTTCAGCTCAGTCATGGTGCCCACTGTGGAGCGCGAGCTGCGCACAGGGTTGGTTTGGTCAATCGCAATAGCTGGCGGCACACCGTCTACACGGTCTACTGCTGGCTTGTCCATGCGGTCCAAAAACTGACGCGCATAGGCTGAAAACGTTTCAACGTAGCGCCGCTGGCCTTCGGCAAACAGGGTGTCAAACACCAAGCTGGACTTGCCTGAGCCGCTGGGCCCGGTCACCACTGTCATCTCGTTGGTGCGAATGTCTAGGTTTAAGTTTTTGAGCGTGTGCTGTCGGGCGCCCCTGATGCGGATAAGCCCCTCACCCGAATCAGTTGACGTTGATTGGGGTAACTTCTTGGACTTGAGGGATTTCGACATAGAGCAGCGCCATTTAGGGTGTGGACAAACATTCTATGTAGTCCTAGGGAAGGTCTGCATAAGTCAGCCTGCTGTAGGCCAAATCTGAGACAGTAAA
>CALBWZ010000075.1 GCA_937893415.1 uncultured Comamonadaceae bacterium
TGTTCGTTAAGTATTTGTCACGCGTGGCGTTTGCAATGTGGAGTCCCGTAAGCTGGTCTACCCCGCGGTCCGGGGCACCTGTAGCCACCTATTGGGTCACTTTACGACGTTCATGAAAGCCCTAGGTACACCCGCCTAGCCCACGTTGCTGTGCATGCATTCAGCGATGCAGCCCAAGCAGTCATGCTGTCGCCTAGAGGCACATGCCGTGTTGTTCAGCGCGCTATATTGTTATTTTAATAAACTAAATTGCACCACTTGCTGGTTGTTGGCATGTTGTGGTGGCGTTTTGCGTTTGTGTGTAAGTTTAAGTTTAACTATCAGGTATACGGTCATGAAACTCTACCACTGCAAAGATGCCCGTTCGTTGCGGGCGCTGTGGACGCTGGAAGAAATGGGGCTTGCTTATGAGCTTGTCAATATGAAGTTCCCCCCTCGCGCCACTCATCCCGGTTATCTCGATGTCAACCCGTTGGGTACCGTCCCCACGCTGGTGGATGGCGATGTCACCTTGACGGAGTCCAGCGCCATATGTCACTACTTGGCTGAAAAATATGGCCCTACAGATCTTGCAATTGGCGTGGATGACCCTCAATACGGTGAGTACCTCAATTGGCTTTACAGAAGCGATGCAACGCTGACATTTCCGCAAACACTCGTGCTGCGCTACAGCCGCCTTGAGCCAGAAGAACGCCGAATACCGCAGGTGGTGGCCGACTACACGCAGTGGTTTTATTCACGGCTGCGGTCTGTGGAACTGGCGCTTGAGGGCCGGGACTATTTACTAGGCCATCGATTCACTGTGGCGGATATAGCCGTTGGCTATGCGTTGATGCTGGGCGTGTCCTTGGGTTTGGATGCCAAATTCAAACCCAATACCCAAGCTTACTTGGCCCGTTTGGTGGCCCGCCCCGCGTGCATGCGTGCATGCGTTTTATAACAGGATATTTATGGCCTATTCAACGTTGAACTATGAGATCAAAGATCGTATTTTGACCCTGACTTTAAATCGGCCACAGGTGTTGAATGCCTTTAGCGTCACCATGGGCGAAGAGTTGGTACTAGCCTTCAATGCCGCGAGCGCTGACGACGAGGTGCGGGCCATTGTGGTGACTGGCGCCGGCAGGGCCTTTTGCGCTGGCATGGACTTACAACCAGGTGATAACGTATTTGGCTTAGATGAAAACCAGCGCCCAGACGTTGATGGCGCGGGTGTGGTTCGTGATGCTGGTGGGGTTGTGACCTTGGTGATGTACAACTGCACAAAGCCTATTATTGGCGCTGTCAACGGCGTTGCGGTTGGTGTTGGTGCCACGATGACGCTTGCAATGGACGTGCGCTTGGCCAGTGAACAAGCCCGGTTTGGGTTTGTCTTTTCTAAACTTGGGGTTGTCAATGAGGCTTGCTCAAGCTGGTTTTTACCTAAAGTTGTAGGCATGTCGCAGGCCTTAGATTGGCTTTATTCTGGCGAGATATTCGACGCTGACCATGCGTTACAAGGGGGTTTGGTGCGTGCTGTCTATGCACCCCAAGACTTGTTAACCAAGGCCTACGAATTGGCCCATAAATATGTGGATTCCACATCAGCTGTTTCCATCGCCTTGATCCGTCAGGCCTTGTACCGCGAATCAAGCCAGCCGCATCCCATGTCGGCGCATCGGCAGGAAAGCTTGAATATGTTTTACACCAGCATGGGCGATGGCAAAGAGGGCGTGGCTGCTTTTCAAGGCAAGCGTCCAGCTGTGCTTGATGCCAAGGTGTCTACCAATATGCCGCCTACTTTTCCCTGGTGGCAAGAGCCGAGCCTGTAGGGCGTGTTTGGGTCGGTGGACAAGCTGGGCGGTCCGTTGGTTGTATGTAACTGACGGGCGGCACTGCTATAAATCCGACAGCCCCCTGGTTAGGCTTATGTGCAGGCAGCACCTACACACGTCCCCCCCCCTTTCCAACACATGCAGTGACGTGCTATTGCAGCACATCATTGCTTACAACCATGCCAGGTAGATAGCGAAATTGGTGCACTGTGCTGCAAGCGTACTGTTTTCCAAATCCAACAGCATGTACGCAGTGAACTCAGCGCATTAAAGGTAAGTAACACTGCTTATGCAATAACCATTGTTGCAATAGGCCTGTCATTGTTGAGCACTGTGTTGATAGGCCTGACAGCTGTGACCTTTCCCCATTTGATACTGGTTAGCCG
>CALBWZ010000076.1 GCA_937893415.1 uncultured Comamonadaceae bacterium
CACCTTGATGGCCACAGGTCGGAAAACCGACATTGCCATGAACGGCGGCACGGTCATGGGCGTACAAGCACCGAACGGTGACATCGCATTTACCCGGCGCGGTGACTTGCGTCCAGACGCTTTGGGCACACTGACCAACGGTGCAGGTCACATTGCCATGGGCGAAGGCGGTCCCATCGTGATTCCACCAGGATTTGACGTGAATATTACACGTGATGGCGGTGTCTACGCCACAGACCCTGCACAAGTAGGCCCAGTCGCCCAGGTGTTGATTGGACAACTTATGCTGCGCGATGCCTCCGAAACGCCCTTGAACCGACGCGAAGACGGCTTGTTTGAGCCTGTCAATGGTGGTGACTTCGAGGGTGGCTTAAATATTGCTTTAACTCCAGAAACGTTAGAGGGTTCCAACGTCAGTGTCGTCGAAGCGATGACGCGGTTGATTGATCACTCTCGCAGCTTTGAGGCCAACATGAAGGTCATCAAAGAGGCCAAATCTTTAGACGAGTCGGGCGCATCCATGATGCGTGCCTCGTAAATTAATTAGTCACCAGAGGTAATACACCATGGACGCTTCATTATGGGTAGCCAAGACAGGCTTAGATGCGCAGCAAACGCGCATGAACGTCATCTCCAACAACCTGGCCAACGTCAATACGACAGGCTTTAAGCGTGACCGCGCCGTATTTGAGGACTTGCTGTACCAAAACATTCGGCAAGCTGGCGGCCAAAACGCAGCCGCTGAGCAGGCCCCAACGGGCTTTCAGTTGGGTACGGGTGTACGTGTATTGGCCACTGAGAAAATTACAGCCCAAGGCAACATTCAAACCACTGAGAACTCGTTGGATTTGGCTTTTGCGGGCGAGGGTTACTTTCAAGTGGCTCAAGCCGACGGCACCATTGCTTATACGCGCGATGGCAATTTCAAATTGGACAATGCTGGCCAAATAGTGACCAGCGCTGGGCAGCTGTTGCAGCCTGCAATAGCGGTACCTCAAAACGCCTCCAGCGTCTCCATTGGCCGAGACGGCACCGTGTCGGTAGAGCTAGACGCCGGCGGCGGCCAGCAGGTGTTGGGCCAAATTCAGATCGCACGTTTCGTCAATACCAGTGGCCTACAAGCCATGGGTCAAAACTTG
>CALBWZ010000077.1 GCA_937893415.1 uncultured Comamonadaceae bacterium
AAAAATAGCTATTTTTAGCGGATTTTGATTTGTTTTTTAGTAATAAAAACCTTATTTTTTCACTTATTCGAAAAGAATGAGTGCTTAAAACCCAAGCCTGAACAGGCGGTATATTGTAGACATGATTTTAGTTACAGGCGGCGCCGGCTTTATAGGTGCGAACTTTGTGTTGAATTGGTTGGCCCAGTGCGATGAGCCCGTGGTCAACCTCGACAACCTGACCTATGCCGGCAACTTGCAGTCGCTGCAGTCGGTGGAGAACAACAGCAATTACCATTTTGTACAGGGTGATATCGGCGATAAGGTGTTGCTAGAAACCTTGTTGCAGCAGCACCAGCCTCGCGCGGTGTTGCATTTTGCAGCGGAAAGCCATGTTGACCGCTCCATTCATGGTCCAGCGGACTTTGTGCAAACCAACATAGTAGGTACCTTTCAGTTGCTAGAAGCTGTACGCCATTACTGGGGGGGCTTAAGTGCGCAGCAAGCAGGCGCTTTTCGCATGCTGCATGTGTCTACCGATGAGGTCTATGGCAGCTTGCAAGACGCAGACGCACCGTTCACCGAGCAGCATGCGTACCAGCCCAATAGCCCTTACTCGGCCAGCAAGGCGGCCAGCGACCATTTGGTGCGGGCATGGCACCACACGTATGGCCTGCCCGTCCTGACCACCAATTGCAGCAACAACTATGGGCCTTATCATTTCCCAGAGAAACTAATTCCGTTGGTCATTCACAATGCGTTGGCCGGTAAAACCCTGCCCATTTATGGCGATGGCCAGCAAGTGCGCGACTGGCTGTATGTCAGCGACCATTGCAGCGCTATTTGCGCCGTACTACAGGCTGGACGTTTGGGCGAGACATATAACGTGGGCGGCTGGAACGAAAAAACAAACCTCGAAGTTGTGCACGCCATATGCGCGCACTTAGACCTTGCTAGGCCATTGCCCAAGGGCAGCTATGCAGACCAAATAAGTTTTGTGACAGACAGGCCTGGCCATGACAGGCGCTACGCCATAGACGCCAGCAAGCTCGCCAATGAGCTGGGTTGGAAGCCGGCAGAGACATTCGAGACGGGCATCGCTAAAACCATTGACTGGTACCTGAATAACCAAGACTGGGTGCTCAACGTCACGTCTGGCGCTTACCGCGACTGGGTTTGCCAGCAATACGTCACGGCACAAGCATGAGCCTTCAACAGGGGGTTCAAACAGTATTATTGATTGGTGCCAATGGGCAAGTTGGCCATGCGTTGAAATCTGCTGGCGCAGACATAAACACCCCATTTGAATGGCATGCCACGACGCGTGCAGATCTTGATGTGAGCAACTTCAGCGCCGTTAAAGATCTGGTGCGCACGCTCAAGCCCAACTGGATAGTCAATGCTGCCGCCTACACGGCGGTCGACAAAGCTGAGACAGAGACACAACTGGCCCAACGCATCAATGCCGATTTGCCACACACACTGGCTGTAGAGGCGCAAGCCTTGGGTGCGGCTGTGGTGCACTACTCAACCGACTATGTGTTTGATGGCCAAGCCCACCGCCCTTACACAGAAGCTGACCAGCCCAACCCACAATCGGCTTACGGACGTAGCAAATGGGCGGGTGAGCAAGCAGTCACAGCCCATTGCGAGAAGCACTTGGTCCTGCGCACATGCTGGGTGTATGGTGCGCATGGCGGTAACTTTTTAAAAATCATGCTGCGCTTGGCACAACACAAAGACAGCTTGCGGGTCGTGGCTGACCAGTGGGGCGCACCCACCAGCGCCCATCTAATTGCCCGCGCCACGTTGGACATGATGCACGTGTGCGGTAGCAGCGAGCAACCCCCGTGGGGTACGTACCACGTCAGTGCAAGCGGGCGCACCAACTGGCACGCCTACGCTTGCGAAGCCATCGCACAGGCCAAACGCTTAGGCCTGGTCACAAGGCTTGAAGCTGAAGGTATACAGGCTATACCTGCCAGTGCCTACCCAACGCCGGCCAGACGCCCTGCCAACTCATGCTTGAATACAGCCAAACTGGCAACAGTGTTGGGCTATCCATTGGCAGATTGGCACAATGGCGTAAAAGACACTATTCAAGAATTGGCCGCCAGCGGCTGGAGACATCTATGACATCACAATTGGCACCGCGCAAAGGCATTATTTTGGCTGGGGGCTCAGGCACGCGTTTGTACCCAGTCACGCACGCTGTCTCCAAACAGTTGATGCCTATTTACGACAAGCCCATGGTGTATTACCCACTCACCACGCTGATGCTCACAGGTATAAGAGAGGTGTTGCTGATTTCAACACCGCAAGACACGCCTAAATTTGAACAGCTACTTGGCGACGGCTCGCAGTGGGGCATGACCATTCAATATGCTGTTCAGCCAAGCCCGGATGGTTTGGCGCAGGCCTTTGTTATTGGACGTGACTTTGTAGGCAATGGGCCAAGCGCATTGGTGTTGGGCGACAATATTTTTTATGGCCACGATCTGGAGCCTCAACTCAAACGCGCCAACGCAAGCCAAACCGGCGCAACTGTGTTTGCTTATCACGTGCAAGACCCACAGCGATACGGCGTGGTGGCGTTTGACGCCAACCGCAAAGCCTTGTCCATAGAAGAAAAACCAGTCCAGCCCACATCTAATTTTGCGGTTACTGGCTTGTACTTTTACGACAACCAAGTGCTTGATATGGCGCGCGACTTAAAGCCCAGCCCACGCGGCGAGCTAGAAATTACCGACATCAACAAGTTGTATTTAGCGCGTGAACAACTTACGGTTGAAAACATGGGTCGTGGCTATGCATGGCTAGACACTGGCACCCACGACTCGCTGTTAGAGGCCAGCCAATTTATTGCGACATTACAAAAGCGACAAGGCTTGATGGTTGCCTGCCCAGAAGAAATTGCGTGGCGGGCTGGTTGGATAAGCGCACAGGATGTGCTCAGATTAGCCGCGCCTTTGGCCAAAAGCGGCTATGGCCAATACTTGAACAGTTTGGTGCAATAAGCGCATGCCCTATACCGTAACAACCACACCGCTTGACGGCGTACTGCTGCTAGAGCCCAACGTGTTTGGGGATGAGCGAGGTTTCTTTTTTGAGAGCTTTAACCAGCGGGACTTTGACCAAGCCACAGGCTTAAGCGTCCAGTTCGTTCAAGACAACCATTCCAAATCAAGCCAGGGCGTATTGCGTGGCCTGCACTACCAAATACAGCACCCGCAAGGCAAACTGGTGCGGGTGACAGCCGGCGAGGTGTTCGACGTGGTGGTTGACATGCGCAGCAGCTCAGCAACATTTGGGCGCAGCTACGGCATAACGCTGTCTGCAGACAATAAGAAGCAATTGTGGATACCACCAGGTTTT
>CALBWZ010000078.1 GCA_937893415.1 uncultured Comamonadaceae bacterium
GCAAGCGGCCACTTTGTGCGCGGCATGAAACTCAAAGTTGTACGCTCTGGCAAAGAGCTGCGTCCCAGCACAGTGGTGAGCTTTTTGAGCCAACGCCGCGAGTTGCTTGAAGAGGCCTATGCCGGCGACATCATAGGCATCCCTAACCACGGCGTTTTGCAATTGGGCGACTCCTTGACGGAGGGTGAAACCCTTCAATTCACGGGCTTGCCATTCTTTGCACCCGAAATGATCCGCACCGTTGAAGTGGCTGACCCACTGCGCACCAAACAACTGCGCGCCGGCCTGACGCAATTGGGCGAGGAAGGTGCCATTCAAGTCTTTCGACCGATTGCAGGCACCGTGCTGCTGTTGGGTGCTGTTGGCCAATTGCAGTTTGAAGTCGTGGCCCACCGCTTACAAACCGAATACGGCGTTAAAGCCCGTATTGGTAACAGCAGTTACTCCCTAGCCCGCTGGGTAACATGTTCTCCAGAAGAAGGTGGAGAAACTGAGCTCAAACGTTTCATGGCTGCCAATGCCCATCGGATCGCACTTGATGCCGTAGATGCGCCCACTTTGCTGGTAGACCACAGCGCGACACTGCGCGCCGTTGAAGCCAATTGGCCCAAGATTAAATTCCACACCATGCGCGAGCACGCCGGATTGGTGTTTCAAAAGAGTATGTAAGTCTTGCGGAAACGCAGTGATTGAATGGCGCTTAATTTACGTTGAAGCATTTGCCTGCAGCCATTTCACAATAGCCTGCGGGTACATCAAGTGCTCCTGGGTTAGCACGCGTGCAGCCAAACTAGCCGCATCGTCGCCGGCCAATATAGGGACAACCGCTTGCGCCAATATGTCGCCGTGGTCTAACTCAGCGGTGACGTGATGCACAGTGGCACCAGCAAACTTGCAGCCCATATCAATGGCGCGTTGGTGGGTATGCAAGCCTGTAAAGGCCGGGAGCAAACTGGGGTGTATGTTGAGCAGTCGCCCCGCGTAATGCGACACAAATGCTGGTGTAAGAATACGCATAAAACCTGCCAGCACAATCAGCGCCGGCACATGATTGGGACTTTGCGGATCTTGCTGGTCAATTAAACTCATCAAGGCTAGGTCAAAAGCCAGCCTATCGGTGAAGTCACGGTGAGACAGCACATGGGTGGCAACACCTGCCTCTTGCGCACATGCCAAGCCTCCTACTTCACGCTGGTTAGACACCACGCCAGTAACAGTCGCACCATAGCGTGCTTGCCAATGGTCGCGCTTGGCGGCTTTCACGATGGCTTGCATGTTGGACCCACCACCAGAGATCAGGATGATGATGCGCCGACTAGGGCCATTTGTAGATGCGGTGGAGTGTGTCATAGCAGCCAATTACAGGCGATGCGCGCCACGGCGTTGGGGGTTAGGTTGCGGTGCAGGTCTTCTAATATAGGCTTGTATTGTGCCTTCAGTCAGCAGGAAAATATCAGGTACGAGCTCAATCCCAACAACCGACACTTCATCAGACAACACCAGCTGAATTTCAAACGCAAGATGAGGGCAATATAAGGCAAAATATCAGTAAGCTCTTATATTTAAGGATTCAGCATGCGTTTTATTCACACCATCACAGGCTTGTGTCTGTGCGCCACACTCGCATCCTTCAATGCCATTGCCCAGTCTTCAGATGCAACTGAGGCCATGGCCGACTATTTGGCGTTTGCCGACTACGGCGGCGGCACGGTATTTCCTGAGCAAATGCCGCAAGACCAATACGCCAAAACATTTGTAATCGATGCGAGAGACGCACAGCAATTTGCCACTGCCCACATTGATAACGCGCACAACATTGAGTGGCGAGAGGTGTTGGCCAAACGCGAACAGATCCCAAAAGACCGAATGGTTTTAATTTACTGCAACACAGGCTCACTGTCGGCACAAGCTGGCTTTGCGCTGCGAGTGGCAGGCTGGAGCAATGTGCGCATTTTGCAAGGCGGCTACCAAGAGTGGCTGGCCAAAGGCGGCATGCAAGCCAATGCACGCGCTGCTGGCACACAGCGTTCACATTAAACGTGGGCGCAACTGACATGAGGGTTAAACCATGCACATACCTCAGGCTTGTCGCAACTCGGACAGGCTAAAAGTGCACGGTCGTGCTAAAACAATAAGTTATTGTTTTAAAACCACCAAAACCGCTTGGAGACATGCACATGGATTTAGCCTTTACACCCGAAGAACAAGCCTTTAGGCTCGAGGTGAGCACTTGGGTTGAAGCCAATTTACCCAAACAAATAGCCGCGAAAGTACACAGTGCGCAACGCCTAACCCGAGCTGACATGCAGGAATGGGCTCAAATTTTAGGTAAAAAAGGCTGGCTAGGCTACGGCTGGGCCAAGCAGTTTGGTGGCCCGGGCTGGGACTCTGTTCAAAAACACCTGTTCGAAGAAGAATGCGCCATGGCTGGCGCACCGCGCATTGTGCCGTTTGGCCCAGTCATGGTCGCCCCAGTCATCATGGCATTCGGCACAGAAGAGCAGCAACAACGCTTTCTGCCCGGTATTGCCAGCGGCGATGTGTGGTGGAGCCAAGGCTACAGCGAACCGGGTGCAGGCTCTGACTTGGCCTCTGTAAAAACCACCGCGCAACTTGAGGGTGACCACTACATCGTCAATGGCCAAAAAACGTGGACCACCTTGGGTCAATTTGGCGATTGGATTTTTTGCTTGGTTCGCACCGACAACACTGGCAAGCAACAAGCCGGTATCAGCTTCTTACTCATAGACATGAAGTCGCCAGGCCTTACTGTGCGCCCCATCAAACTGCTAGACGGCGAGTGTGAGGTCAACGAGGTGTGGTTTGACAACGTCAAAGTGCCTGCCAACAACCTTGTAGGCGAAGAAAACAAGGGCTGGGGTTACGCCAAATTCTTGCTGGCGCATGAGCGCGCCAATATCGCCGATGTCAACCGCGCTAAACGTGAGCTAGAGCGCCTAAAACGCGTTGCAAAAGCTGAGGGTGTATACGATGACCACCGCTTTAGAGACCAAATAGCACTTCTAGAAGTCGATATCGTCGCGCTTGAAATGATGGTGCTGCGCGTGTTGTCTGCTGAAACCTCAGGCAAGAGCTCACTAGACATTGCCGGCTTGCTAAAAATTCGCGGCAGTGAAATTCAACAGCGCTACAGCGAACTCATGATGCTGGCCGCTGGCCCATCATCGCTGCCCTTCATCATGGAGGCCATGGACGCGGGTTGGCAAGGTGATGCAGCGTTGGGCTTGTCACAGTTTCCTGGCGGCGATACCTCAAATGCGCCGCTGGCATCCACTTACTTCAATATGCGAAAAACCACCATTTACGGTGGCAGCAACGAAGTTCAACGAAATATTATTGCTCAAACCGTTCTCGGTTGAAGCGCTCAGGAGTACAACACAATGGATTTCAATTTTTCTGATGAACAAGTACAGCTTGGTGATGCCGTGGGCCGATGGGCTGACAAGGCATACACTTTTGGCAGACGCACACAAACAGCTCAGGCTGGCGGTTTTTCAAAAGTAGCGTACCAAGAAATGGCTGAACTAGGCCTCACAGGCTTGATGACCAATGCCGACTTTGACGGCATGGACATGGGTCCCACTGAAGCCATGGTCGCACTTGAAAAATTAGGCTCAGCCTTGGTCTTAGAGCCCATTGCTCACACCTGGATTGCCAGCGTGTTGCTAGACACCTTGGCCCCAGCGGCGCTGAAGGCTGCTTGGTTGCCACAACTGGCCAGCGGTGAGGTTTTTATGGCTTTGGCTACGCAAGAAAAGCGTGCGCGCTATCGGCTAGACGTGTGCGCCGCTACTGCCACGCCATTAGGCGACGGACACGCTATTACAGGCAGCAAGCACGTGGTGGCAGGCGCAAGCTACGCTAACGCTCTGTTGGTCAATGCAAGCATTGATGGCGTACAAGCTTTGTTTCTAGTTGCATCTGATGCACAAGGCCTGCGCATTGAGGGTTACTCCACACAAGACGGCGGCAGCGCTGGCGAGGTTTACCTGGACAACACACCCGCCACTTTGGTCAGCACTGAAGGCTTAGCCGCCATGCAACTGGCACGTGACATGGGCATTGCCTGCTTGTGCGCTGAAGGCGTTGGGGTCATGGAAAAAACATTGACCATGACCACAGATTACATGAATACACGCAAACAGTTTGGTGTTGAAATTGCTAAATTTCAAGCACTTCGCCACCGCGTAGCCGATGTCAAAATGCAACTAGAACTGGCGCGGTCAATGAGCTACTACGCGACGCTCAAACTAGGTGCACCCGCCGCCCAGCGCAGCCAAGCCATGTCGCGCGCCAAAGTGCAACTCGGCAAGAGCATGCGATTTGTGGGCCAAGAATGTATACAGCTTCACGGCGGCATTGGCGTAACAGATGAGTACGCAGTGAGCCATTACTTCAAGCGTTTGACGCAAATGGAAATGAGCTGCGGCGACACCATGCACCACGTTGGCGAAGTCAGTGCACGCATGCAGGACAGCGCCGGCGTGTTCGCTTAAGGCTAGCCACCCAGCAAGCCTTCAGCAGGACTGGGATAACGCAGCTTCATGCGAAGCTCGCGTTTTAACCTGCTGTTATTGAGCCGCCTTGACTCTTGCATAAAGCTCAGCTGCATAGGGCTGAGCTCAAGAGCGGCCTGCTCGAGTGTGACACGCGCAGGTTTGCTCAGCCCATACAGCGTCGCAGCCAAGTCCATGTAATCACCCATTTTGAGCGCACTGTCGTCGTTCACATTGATGACGCGGTAGTTTGCCCTGCCCCACAACGCCAGTCGACATGCACGCGCTAAATCGTCAGCATGAATATGATTGGTGAACACGTCGTCGTCACTGTCTAGAACTGGCGCACCCCGTTCAAGCCTAGCCCTGGGTGTGCCACCTGCGCGGTCTGGTGCGTAAATGCCTGGAATGCGCAGAACCGTTGTTGGCACACCAAATGCGCGACCATATGCACGCACCGCCTGTTCAGCCGAGACACGCCGTTGTGCGCGAGGGCTTTGGGCATTGGTAGGGCGCAACTCATCGACCCACGCGCCACCGCAGTCTCCGTAAACGCCGGATGTCGATCCGTAGACCAATTTATGCACACCGCCACGTTTGGCTAGTGCCTGTAAGAACGACCACGTGCGAGGATCCGTCGCCCCCCCACTGCCAGGCGGCGGTGCCAAATACAGCACACGGCTAGCCACACCCGCCAATCTAACAAGGCTGTAAGGGTCGTCTAAATTGCCGAACAAAGGCATTACACCTAGGTTGCGCAAGGCTTGCGCGCGCGCAGGTGTCGAAGTGAGCGCCAACAATTTAGGCGCATGCGTGCTGGGCCATGACTTGACCACACGCTGGCCCACATCGCCGCATCCAACTATGAGCAAACGCGCCCGCCTAAAGCGAGCAGGCAAGGCGCCCAAACCATTCATAAACACCGCCTTTTTTGTTTTTGCGACAATCTACTTCCATTTGCAATTTTTAGCACGACCAGTATGACATTCACCATAACCGTAGAGCCCAGTGCCCGCACATTCACCACAGACAGCGGCGAGGCTATTTTGGCAGCCGCTATTCGCCAAGGTGTGTCCATGCCGTATGGCTGTAAAGACGGCGCATGTGGCTCATGCAAATGCAAAAAACTGAGTGGTAGCGTCATGCATGGCGACCATCAAGGCAAGGCCTTAAGTGAGCAAGAGGAAGCCAATGGGTTTATTTTGACCTGCTGCGCAGTTGCCCAATCCGATGTGGTGCTGGAATCCAAACAAGTCACGGCTGCAGATGCCTTACCCGTTAAAAGAATGCCTGTTCGCGTGACCTCACTGACCAAGGTCAATGACGACGTGGCTTTGTTGCGCTTGCAGCTGCCCGCCAACGACACTTTCAAATACCACGCAGGTCAATATGTAGAGTTTTTGCTGCGAGAAGGCGACAGGCGCAGCTACTCTATGGCCAATGCACCGCACACGCAGACCGACGCTCCTGGCTTGGATTTGCACATTCGCCACATGCCAGGTGGTAAGTTCACAGACCACGTATTTGGTGTCATGAAAGACAAAGACATATTGCGTATTGAAGGGCCATTTGGCAGTTTCTACCTGCGTGAGGACAGCGATAAGCCTATGGTATTTGTGGCATCCGGCACCGGCTTTGCGCCCATTAAAGCGCTGCTAGAAGACATGGCTTTCAAAGGTATCACTCGCCCCACCACGGTTTACTGGGGCGGGCGTCAACCCAGCGACTTGTACCTTCAAGATTGGATGCAAGCTCAAGCAGATGCCAACAGCCACATCACTTATATACCCGTGGTATCAAACGCCACGCCAACTGATCAATGGACGGGACGCACCGGCTTCGTACACCAAGCGGTGCTGGACGACTTTGCAGATTTAAGCTTCCACCAAATTTACGCCTGTGGGGCACCGGTTGTGGTTGAGTCCGCTCAACGAGACTTTGTGCAGCTGAGGGGCTTACCCAGCGATGAATTTTTTGCTGACTCATTTACCAGCGAAGCAGACAAAGCCAGAAGCCAACTTTAGTCACCCCTAGCATGCGCGCCCAACGCGGGCTTACTCCGCTAGCAAGTATTTGATATCTTGGGCCAGCGACTCTACCGGGGTGCCATAACGGCTGTACAAGCGAATGGCCCCTTTGGTGTCAAAAATGTAGCTGCCAGCCGAATGGTCTATGGTGTAACTGGTGGCCGTGGGGCCGTCTACTTTTTTAAAGTAAGTCTTGAAGTCTTTGGCAACTTGCTCTAGCTCCCCAGGGTCTGCATACAAAGCCAAGAAGCTGGGGTCAAAGTTAGCCAAGTATTCACGCATGATGTCAGGCGTGTCGCGCTCTGGGTCTACAGTCACAAACAACCCTTGCAGCTTGTCACCATCGCTGCCCAACTCGCCCTTAACCAGCGCCAACTCTGTCATGGTAGTTGGGCAGACATCAGGGCACTGGGCGAAGCCAAAAAACAGCACCACCACTTGGCCTTTGAAGTCGGCCAGTGTACGGCGCTGGCCAGTGTGATCGGTTAAATCAAAGCTTGTTGCGTACGTGGCACCCGTGATATCAACGCCCGTAAAAGCAGGGCCATCGTTGCTGCATCCCGCCAACAATAAACCAGCAACCACAACAGCGCCAGCTGATAATCGACGAGCAGCTAAAAGACAGTTATTCATAAAAGTGGGGCTTTCAGCACGTAGTGGTCAACGAGCAATGCGGCAAACAACACCGCCAAATGAATCAAAGAAAATTTGAATGTTTTACGCGCCAATGCATCTGAGTAGTTGCGCATGAGTGCGATGGCGTAGGCAGTAAAGCCAATGGATAAAGCCAAGGCAGTCAGCACATAAATCCAACTACTCATACCCACCATAAATGGCAACATACAAGCCGCGCCCAGCACCAGTGTGTACAACAGTATTTGCAAACGTGTGAACTCTGAGCCGTGCGTTACCGGGAGCATGGGCAAGCCGCTTTTGCGGTAGTCTTCAACACGGTACAGCGCCAAGGCCCAAAAATGTGGCGGCGTCCACAAGAAAATAATTAAAAACAAAATGGCCGCTTCATGGCCAACAGTGCCTGTCATAGCGGCCCACCCAAGCACGGGAGGCATGGCACCAGAGGCGCCGCCAATGACAATATTCTGTGGCGTAAGTGGTTTGAGTATGACGGTATAAACAACGGCATAGCCCACAAAGGTGGCAAATGTTAGCCACATGGTCAGTGGATTGACCGTGAAATACAACAGGGCGGAGCCGACTGAACACAACACGGCAGAGAATGTCAGGGTTTGTTTGTTGCTCAACTCGCCTTTGGCCGTAGGCCGCCAGCTGGTTCTGTTCATCTTGGCGTCAATGGAACTTTCAACCACGCAGTTGAAAGCCGCAGCCGCGCCTGCCACCAACCAAATACCCAGGCAAGCTAACAACATCAACACAGCTTGCTCAGGTGTCGGCAGCTGGGGTATGGCCAACACCATGCCGATGAGTGCGCAAAACACAATCAACTGAATCACACGCGGCTTCATGAGCGCGTAGAACTGTTGCCATTTTGGGGGCTGCTTTAGCCTGGGTTGTTGTAGAGCGGCATCGTTCATGCAACTGACCTTTGGCTGCTGTTTGCAGTGACTTTTGAAGCAGGAGGTGTAACTGTATGGTCTTCTTCAGTGCGCGCACGCTTGTCAAACACCACGCGAGCAAGCAACCCTGTGAACACAATCACCATGGCCGCTGCGCCGCCTGTGTGTGCCACAGCAGCCACCAAAGGCCAGCCCAACACAACATTAGACAAGCCGGTAACCAGCTGCCAGGCCGACACACACCACAATGCATGGCCAGTGGCGCGCCACGCAGGCATGGTACGCAAACGCCAGCCTAGCCACACCAAAGCCAACAACAACACATACGCCGTTAAACGGTGAACGTAATGGATGGCGGTAAGTGCTGAGAAAGCTATGGCAGAACCATCAGACGATACGCCTAAAGCACGCCATACCTCGAAACCACCAGCGAAATCCATAGGGGGCCACCACTGGCCTTGACACTTGGGAAAGTCTTGACACGCCAACACAGCGTAGTTGGTGCTGACCCATGCGCCTAACGCAATTTGCAACCACAACAGCGCAAATATGGCCACCACCCAACGCAATGTCGTTGTAGACAACGGCGGCTTTTGTGAATTGCTTGAGTCGGTATAAGCTGAATGTTGTATTTGGAGCAGTGCCAGCAACACCATGCCACCCAACAAATGCAAGCTCACAATAGCTGGAAACAACTTCATGGTGACAGTCAGTGCGCCAAACGCGCCCTGCAAACAAACCCATGCCAATGTGAAAGTTGCCCACAACGGAGACAATGCAGTACGCACCATACCTGCTTGCGGTTGCCGCCTCCACCCACTCCATGCCATCACGGTAGACACCACGATAAGGGCCCCGATACCGGAGGCCAAATAGCGGTGCACCATTTCAATCCAGGCTTTACCTGTGGTCACAGGCCCAGTGGGCATGGCAGTTTGTGCCACATCTATGTGGTTTGACGCACCTATAGGTGATGCAAAGCCATAACAGCCTGGCCAATCTGGACAACCCAAGCCAGAGTCTGTCAGGCGAGTGAACGCGCCAAACAAAACCAGATCAAACGTTAGAAACAAGGTCAACGTTGCCAGCATTGCCAAACGCTTATGCGAGCCACCGCCGCGCGCGCGCAACCAAACCCATGACAGCGGCACGGCAGCTATCAGAGCACCCACTATAAGCAGGTGCACAAGCGGTGAAAAATTGTAAAGGTCAACGGTATCGGTCATACAAAATGCTCTAAAGGCGTAACACTTAGCGGATGCGGCCTTCGCGATCCCAAGAATTTGAGGCGCGTAACAACCGCACCAAATCACCGCGCGCTTCTTTAGCGTCTAAATTTGCTGGGAAGCGCATCATCCAGTTGCCTAGGGGGTCAACCACATACAAATGGTCTTCTATCTTGTGACCAGGCGCAGGTTGCAACCAACGGCGCAGCTCAGCGTTATCCATGGACAAAACAGTTGCCTCAGAAACAGCCAGCTGGAGAGGCGCTGCAATTGGCTGGGTGTCTGTGCGAAGCCAAATCCATTCAAGCCGTGTTTTTTCTCTGCCCATGGATTCACGCAGTTGGCGCTGCAAGTACAAATTGTCTTCGCAGGGCGTTTGGCAGTCTGTAGCGGAAACACTCACCAAAAGCCACTGGTCTTTCAGATCTGGCAAAAACACGCTGCTGCCGTCGGTGCGCAAGACAGTGACCTCTGGCAATGGCTGCTGTGGATTAATCAGCTCGCCGTAGTTGCGCCTGCCTTCTGGTCGCACAACGTAGTACATCAAATAGGACGCCACCACAGGGGATGCGCAGACCAACAACAACAACAGCATTTGTAGGCGGCCGTATGTGGTTTTTAAGGGCTTGCCTGCCTTATTGTCCATATCGTAAACAGTCATAGACAGTGGTTGATCGTTGTTAGGGGTGGGCTTGTTTGACACGTCTTGGGGCAATCCATTGAAACCAAATATAAAGAAACGCCACCAGCAGCGCCAGCGCAAACCACTGCACGGCATAGCCATAGTGGGTGTGTAATTTGGCGTCTACCGCTGGCCACTGTCTTAGAAGTCCGTCGCTGGCCGTATCGCCTGCAACGCCATCTGTCTGCCTTGTTTCATCCAGCTCAGCCACACTTACAAGTCCAATGGGTGAGCCGACTTCATCGGCAAATCCAGACCAATTTAGATTTTGCCGTATCTGCGTCAGCTGGGTATTGTCCCAACTGTAAAGCTGTGAAGGTGGCGGGGCTAAACGCCCGAAGACAGTAACGGACGCGTTCGACGTTCGCACATCGGGAACTTGCGCTCGCTGCATGAAATCGCGCTGCACCCAACCGCGCTGCACCACCACCACTTCACCGCTGGTCAGGCGAAGCGGGGTTATGACGTAGAACCCAGGTTTTGAATTCATTTGCCGGTTGTCTAAAAAAACCACGTGCGCCTGCAACCAAGTGCCCTGCAACCTTATAAGCCTATGCAAAGCTGCATCTGCCACGGCTTGACTTGTCTACAAACTTGACCAGACGGTATTAGACAGCT
>CALBWZ010000079.1 GCA_937893415.1 uncultured Comamonadaceae bacterium
CTGCGTTCTAGTGGCTTGATTGGCCATGATGGCGGTCACTTGCGCTGTGCTCAGCAGGCTTCTAGCCACCACCCTATCTATTTGGGTCTGCTCATCGCAGTCCACCACCCAGATGGTGTTAAATGATTGTCGCCAATGCGCAGACTCCACCAGCAGTGGAATATCGCACACCACGTGAGAGGCACCTTGGTGTTCAAAAGCGTGCGCGACAGCCAGTGTCATAGCCTCTTGAATAAGAGGGTGTAACAGCGCTTGCAATTGCTCTTTAGCTGCTGGGGTGTGAAACACCAGGGCACGCATGCTGACGCGGTTGAGAGAACCATCAGCCAACACCATGGCATTGCCAAATTCTTTGGCAATGCTTGGCATGGCGACTCCGTCAACTGCGGTCAGGCCACGTGACAAGGCGTCTGCGTCTACAACAACCGCCCCTAGATCTGCCAGCATGGCAGCCACTGTCGATTTGCCGCTGCCAATGCCGCCAGTAAGTCCCCATACGTGTTGTGTGGTGTTGTACATGCTTGGGTTTAAGGTCATGTGTAGTTTGTCATCCAAACAAAAATAGTTGTGAGTTCAAGAGCAGCGTCAAATTAATCAGCACTTGGTAGAGCATGGCACAAAGGACCAAGTAAGGGCCAAATGCAACCGCTTGTGCATCTAGCCCCAGCTCGGCCGCCCTGGTCGGGGTTGGTGTGTCGATCTGCGTCGTTTTGCGGTGGTGTGACACCGCACCTACAACTGTGCCTACCAGCGACGCGCCAAGCAAAATCCACGGGAGTGCTTCGAGTCCTTGCCATGCCCCCAGCGCTGCGAACAGCTTGATATCACCTTGGCCCATACCGTGTCTGTTGGTCGTCAGGTGGTAACACTTAGCGATTGCCCACAGCACAAGCCATGCAGCGCCAGCGCCTGTACATGATGCTTGAAAGCTTAGGGGTGTGAGTGATGCTGCGCTAGCCATCAAACCCATTGCCAGCAAGGGCAGTGTGAGTACATCGGGCAGCAGCATGTATCTGGCATCTATGAGCAAGCAACACAACAGTACTGTGCCCCACATTGACCATGCCAGCGCTGTAGCTATGGGATGTAACGTTGTCAAAGGCTGAGCTATGACGGCATAAGTGCACCATATAAACCAGGCGCATATCATCAACTCAAGAATGGGGTACAGCTTGGAGATGGCTTGTTTGCAATGCGCGCATTGACCTCGCAAGACCAGCCAACTGAGCACAGGTATCAGGTCTAGCCAGCGCAGTTCATGGTTGCAGTTGGGGCATCGAGAGCGGCGCGAGTAGTTTGAGTCGTTGGGCTGGTTTGCTTGAGGTAGGCGCGTTGTATCGCCAAGCGGCGACATCAGTCTAACGGGAAGGCGCAGAACCACCACGCAGGCAAAACTGCCCATAGTTAGGCCCAACAAGCCCATCAAGGCTAGCCACAGTGATGGGTTTGACGTCAATTGTGCAGATAAAGAACCCATTACACAGTGCGCCCCAGCTCGAAAATAGGCCAATACATGGCCAAGACAATAGCACCAATGACAGCGCCGACAACAACAACGGCCACTGGCTCAAGCAAACTGGTAAAGACCTTGAGCTGCTGTGTGCACTGCACCTCCAACATGGTGCTGGCATGGTTGAGGGCTTGCGCCATATCGCCAGTGGCTTCTCCCACAGCGCACACAGCCCATAGGTTGGCTTCAAAGAGGGCTTCTTGCTGCAATGCCACGCTCAGCGAAACGCCAGACTCTATAGATAGACGCACTGTTTGCAACATGGCCTGGACTTGCGTGTTGGCCACAGTGGCTTGCGCGTGAGTCAATGTCTCCAGCAACGGCAAGCCTGTTGCCAACAGCTGCGCGCAACATTGCGCCCATTGCGCCGCAATGATTCGCCACAACCAAGGGCCAAGTACTGGGGTATTTAAAAGAAGCGCATGCCACCACAGACGACATTGCTTGTAGCGTGTTGTGGGCTTAGATTGGTTGCTGTGTATCCATTGGCGCAGCAACACCGCGGCAATAGTCACTACCACTGCCACAAGGTCTGCATATGCTGCTAGCCAGCGTGATGCCAGCAGCAGGGCTTGGGTTGGCCAAGGCAAGCTCAAGCCTTGGCTGGCAAACTGCACCTCAAATGCAGGTACAACAAACACTAACAAAGCGCTCACTATCAATAGGCTGAGCACCAACAGCAATACGGGGTAACTCATGGCGCTGCGCACTTGCGCATGCAGCGTGGCCTTGAACGCTAGCTGCATGGCCAAACGCCTAAAGGCCTCGCCTAGTAAGCCACTGCCATGCGCTGCTTGAAGCGTACCGACATAGGCTGACGAAAAAATGTGACTTTGCGCCTCGAACGCCTTAGGGAAGGTCTGCATAAGTCAGCCTGCTGTAGGCCAAATCTGAGACAGTAGA
>CALBWZ010000080.1 GCA_937893415.1 uncultured Comamonadaceae bacterium
GTGGATAGTGAATCGCAGCTTGAGGCGGTCACAGCCGTATCCGGTTCTGGTCCCGCTTACTTTTTTTACTTTATTCAAGCTATGGCCGATGCTGGGCAGGCTATGGGCTTGCCCGCACACACAGCCCTGGCCTTGGCCATTGCCACCGCACGTGGTGCTGCTGAGTTGGCAACACGCTCTGAAGAGACCCCCGCGCAACTGCAGCAACGCGTCACGTCAAAAGGTGGCGCCACTTTTGAAGCCATTGCCGTGTTTAACCAAGCACAACTCGCGTCAACCATTGCCCGCGCCATGGCTGCTTGCTCTGCGCGAGCCACGGCTATGGGCAATGAATTTGGCACAGTTTGAGCCGCTTTGAAAACGCTCAATTCACTCAACCCCAGGCGCTGTCTACCAATACGCCAGCAAACACCACTGCGCCCAGCCAGTGGTTGTTTTTAAAGACCCAAAAACAATCCGCTCTGGTGCGGTTTTTGATGCGCCACACAAAATAACAGGCCATGCACATGCCCACCAGTAAAGCCACGAGTTTGGGCGTGCTGCTCCATATATTGAGTTGCCACGCCAACAGCACCAAGTGCAGGGCGTAACTGGCCGCAACTGCCGCCACATCAAACCGACCCAAGGTAATGGCCGACGTCTGTATGCCGATATGCAAGTCGTCGTCTCTATCAACCATGGCATACACCGTGTCGTAGGCCAATACCCATAGCCAGTTGGCCAACAACAACCAGCCCACAGCAGGTGGCAGGTTTAAAGCTTGCGCCCACACCCCAACGCCGATGCTGTCAGGGCCAGCTGCGTTGTGCACCACAAATGCCATGGGTACGCCCATGCTGAACGCCAAGCCCAAAACCGCTTGCGGCATTGCAATGGCGCGCTTGGCAAAGGGATAGACAACCGCAACAGCCAAGGCCGCAACAGACCACAGCACGGTGGCGGCTGTTGTAGTCAACACCAAGGCAAAAGCGAGTAGTGCCAGCGCCACACCCAACCACACACCCTCTTTTTTGCTCACAAGTCCAGTGGTAATCGGGCGATCGGCTGTGCGCTTCACATGTTTGTCAAAATCGGCATCAGCTACGTCATTGACACAACAGCCAGCACTGCGTGTCAGCACTGTGCCAGCTATAAAAACCAGCAACAAATGCCAGCCCGGAAAGCCACCTGCGGCCACCCACAAGGCAATCAGCGTAGGCCATAGCAGCAGCAACCAGCCCGCTGGACGATTCCAACGAATCAAGTCCAAATACAAATGGATTTTTTGCGTCATATGGGTCACAGGCGCACCACGCCCGGCAACGCGCATGCGCTGATGGCACTACGTAAAGCGCTGATAGCCTCCAGGCGTGTAAAGCTTCGCCGCCATGCCAGCACCACTCTGCGACTGGGCGTGTCGCCTGAAAACGGCAAGTAGCGCACGTAAGGAGCCTCCGCTTGAGGCCCAAGACCGATTGACGGTGAATTTCTCTCCTGGCTACCGACTATCAACGACTCAGGCACGCTTAAGCGCGGCACCAGCGTCACGCCCATACCAGCGGCCACCATGTGCTTGATGGTCTCTAAAGAAGATCCCTCAAAAGTACGCTGAATGCCCTGGGCATCGCTGGCAAACTTCGTAAACTCAGGACATACCTGCAACACGTGATCCCTAAAACAATGGCCATTGCCAAGCAACAACATGGTTTCAGCTTTCAACTGCTCAACGCTCACGCTGCTGAGCTGTGCCAACGGATGCTGGGTTGGCAATGCAGCCATAAAGGGCTCGTTGTACAAAGGCATCACTTCAAGATTGGTGTCCGGGAATGGCTCTGCCAGCACGGCGCAATCGATATCACCAACACGAAGTTGTTCGAGCAATTTAGCAGTGAAGTTTTCTTGCAAAATGAGCGGCATTTGTGGCGTTTGCTCGATGACGCGGCGCACCAAGTCGGGTAACAAATAAGGGCCAATCGTGTAAATCACGCCGAGACGAAGTGGGCCATTGAGTGGCTCTTTGCCGCGCTTGGCTATTGCTCTAATAGCTTGAGACTGCTCAATCACAACCTGCGCTTGGCGCACCACGTCCTCGCCCAATGGTGTGAGCGTTATATCTCCAGCATTGCGCTCAAACAACTGTACATCAAGCTCAGTTTCCAGCTTTTTTATGCCCAGTGACAGGGTCGGCTGCGAGACATTGCAGGCCTTGGCCGCACGGCCAAAATGGCGCTCTCTGGCCAATGCCACTGTGTATTTCAATTCAGTCAATGTCACACGCACGCATCCTTGCTACTGTTGGCCTCTAAGCCTTTAAATAATCCACTTTCCCACCCATCCACCGTGTCATATGGCGCTGAGCTGCGGCTGGGTTATTGGCCAACAAGTCTGTAGCTTGCGCCGCCGCCCACACCAACACGTCATCGTCCGCGCCTAACTCTGCAAAACGCAGCAAAGCCGCACCAGATTGACGCGCACCTAAAAACTCACCGGGACCTCGCAACTCTAAATCAATACGCGACAGCTCAAAACCATCGTTCGTTTGCTGCATGGCGCGCAAGCGCGCCCGCGCGACCTGTCCCAGCGGCTGTTCGTACAACCGCACACACGCGGAAGCAGCTGCGCCGCGCCCGACACGCCCACGCAACTGGTGCAACTGGCTCAGGCCAAAGCGCTCAGCATGCTCAATCACCATCAGCGACGCGTTGGGTACATCCACACCCACCTCAATCACTGTGGTGCTGACCAGCACCCGGGTAACGCCATCAATAAAGCCTTGCATCACGGCCTGCTTTTGAACCGGTGGTAATTTGCCATGCATTAAACCCACCAACGGTATGTGGGGCTTTTCAAGCTCGTTAAGTTCAGTACCGATAAGCACAACATCTGTACCCAGGGCCTCACTCAACTCTTGGTGCGCCTGCGTGGCGTGGCGCAAATCAAGGGCTTCACTCTCTTCAATCAGCGGACATACCCAATACACTTGCCGCCCCTGCTCTACCTGCTCGCGGATACGCTCAACCAACTCCTCGCGCTTGGCGCTGGGTACAACCCGCGTCACTATGGGCGTGCGCCCAGGCGGGAGTTCATCAATGGTCGAAACATCAAGATCGGCGTAATAGCTCATGGCCAGTGTGCGCGGTATAGGAGTGGCGGTCATCATCAGTAAATGGGGTGAGAGCTGCACCCCGGCCTTGGTTTGCGTGAGCTTGTGACGCAAGCTCAGGCGTTGTGCCACGCCAAAGCGGTGTTGCTCATCAATCACCACCAGCCCCAGCTGGCTAAAGACCACACTGTCTTGAATCAAGGCATGCGTGCCAACCACCAAGGCGGCTTGGCCACTGGCGACCGCCTCCAACATGGCCACTCGCTCTTTCTTTTTTTGACTACCAGTTAGCCATGCGACGGTTTTTCCATGCCGCTCTAGCAAAGGCTTTAGCCATTGCAGCATTTTTACAAAGTGCTGCTGGGCCAAGATCTCGGTTGGCGCCATCAGCGCGCACTGCCAGCCGGCCTGCATTGCCACGCACGCAGCCAAAGCCGCAACCACGGTTTTGCCCGAACCCACATCGCCTTGCAACAGCCTGTGCATGGGCGAGTTACCAGACATGTCTTGGCCAATTTCATGTGCCACGCGTGTCTGGGCAGCCGTCAAGCTGAATGGCAAGGCCTGCAACAACTCTGCGCTCCACGGCACTTGTGCGGCGATTGAAAAATCAGGTGCTTGCATGCTGGCACGTTCAGCGCGTGCTTGCAATTGGCTAAGTTGCTGGGCAAGCAACTCCTCTGCTTTTAAGCGCAGCCAGGCAGGATGCGCTTTGTCTTCCAAAGCCTGCAAAGACACATCAGGTGGCGGGTGATGCAGCAACTCCAAACTCGCCCTAAGCGTCCATTGCGCAGGCAAGCCTAAATGGTGCAGGGCCTGCAAACCCGCGCTGGGCAGTGTTTCACTGAGGTCGGCGCGTTGCAAGCCGCTAGCAACCGCCTTGCGTACATAGGCCTGCGGCAAGCCTGCCGTGCTGTGATACACCGGGGTCAAAGCGACGGCCAGAGCTGCATCGGCTTGCTTGATGGTGGGGTGCACCATCTCATAACCAAAGAAACCACCTTTTAAATCACCGCGAACCCGCACACGCTGCCCTACCGCCAAGGCTTTTTGGTGCGACGGGTAAAAACTAAAAAAGCGCAGCGTGCAAATCGCGCGTGTACCCTTGGCCGCATGCGTTTCGTCGTCCTCTTGCAGGTGCACGAGCAGTTGACGCCTAGGTTTAAAACCCACCTCACACCGTGTCACCACACCCTCAATTTGCACCGACTCACCTACGGGTGCATCTTGCAGGCGGGTCACTGTGGTTTCATCTTCGTAGCGCATGGGCACGTGCAACGCAAGGTCCATGGACGTGCGTAAACCTAGCTTGTCAAGCGCTTGCTGCGCCGCGCTTTTAGGTTTCACAGGCGCGCTGACAGCTACAGCCGTTTTTGATGCAGGCTTGCTGGTGGCTGTCTTTTTGGGGGCACTGTCCATGTGACAATTGTGCCTGCAAGAAAGCCCTTTATGAACGCTCCCAACATGCCCACACAATACCGTTTGAGCGACTTTGATTTTGAACTCCCGCCGGAGCTGATCGCCCAACATCCTGCCCCAGTGCGAAGCCAATCCAGGCTTTTAGACGGCACAGGCTTGAAACCTGTTGATCGCGTGTTCGCAGATGTGCCGCAATGCCTGCACCCAGGCGATTTACTTGTATTCAACGACACGCAAGTTGTGAAAGCTAGGCTTTACGGCGAAAAAGCCAGCGGCGGCAAAGTGGAAATGCTGGTAGAGCGGGTGCTGGCCGATAACGAGCTTGCTGGCGACGAAGGCAACTTTACGCTGCAAGCGCCAGCCAAGGCCAACAGCCATGTCGTTGTTCATCTCAAAGTCAACAAAAAACCAACTATAGGCAGCAAGCTACTGATGGCCGGTTACAGCGCAGACACACCCAGCCAAGGCTTTGAAGCCACGCTGCTTGGACGCTGGCCAGACGAGACTGGTGGGTTGTTTAGATTTCGGCTCAACCGAGACGCTTACGACGTCATGACCCACTACGGCCATGTGCCGTTGCCGCCTTATATCACCCACGCTGACGACGCCACGGATGAAACAAGCTACCAAACCATATTTGCCCGTCACCCTGGCGCGGTGGCCGCACCGACTGCCGCCCTTCATTTTGATCAGATCGTGTTAGACGCTATGGATGCACGAGGAATTGCCAGAGCCAGTGTGACGCTGCACGTTGGC
>CALBWZ010000081.1 GCA_937893415.1 uncultured Comamonadaceae bacterium
ATTAAAAAGATCGATTTTTCTTCAAGCTTTTCACTCACATTTTGAGTGTCGTAAAAAGCCTCGATGGTGAATTGAATGGGGTACTTTCCAGATACCTCAGCATCATACGGAACTTGCAATCGAACAGTGATCCAACGTGATTGGGTTGACTCCACCACCAAGTCTTCAGCATCAGTCAAGACCTTTAAATCATTCATGCCAGACGCAATGATTCGGAAGTGCTGGCGTTTTTCTGCAGCGTTCATGATTTGCAGTCGGTACACATTTTCGATGTTGCCACCGCTCACGATGCGTGCCAACGAGGCACGGTCTCGAACCACATCAACCTTGAAAGATTTTCGTGCGAATAAACTTCCAAACAACAGTGCAATGACCAAGAGCAAAATACCCGTGTAAATGAGCACACGGGGACGAAAAACATGGCGCAGTGTTTGGGCAGAAGACCAATGGTTTTCCATAGCGTGTTGCGTAGAAAATTTAACCAAACCACGCGAATACCCTACTTTGTCCATGACGGTGTCGCACACATCGGCACAAGAACCACAGCCAATGCACTCGTACTGCAAGCCATTTCGAATATCAATACCAGTGGGGCAGACCTGCACACACAAGCTGCAGTCAACGCAAGCCCCCAAATTCAAGGAAGCGAAATAGGCTTTTTTAGAGCGTGAACCGCGCGGCTCTCCTCGCTCTGAATCGTAAGTGACAATCAGTGTGTCTTTGTCAAACATGGCGCTTTGAAAGCGGGCATAGGGGCACATGTATTTGCAAACTTGCTCGCGCATGAAACCTGCATTCCCATAGGTTGCTAAGCCATAAAAGAACACCCAAAAAACTTCCCAAGACGACATGTTCCCCAAGAAAAACTCCATGCCCAAATCGCGAATCGGGGTGAAGTAGCCTACAAATGTGAAACCGGTCCAAATTGAAAATCCAAGCCAGAGCAAGTGTTTGTACCATTTCTTGACCAATTTTTCGAGTGAGAACGCTTGTGCGTCAAGTCGCATGCGGGCAGTGCGATTGCCCTCCACTTTGCGTTCTATCCACATGAAAATTTCACTGTAAACCGTTTGCGGGCATGCAAAGCCACACCACAATCGGCCCGCAATGGCGGTGAACAAAAACAAAGAGAAAGCAGAAATCACCAACAAGCCGGTGAGGTAAATAAAGTCTTGTGGGTAAAGCACAATGCCAAAAATATAAAAGCGCCTAGCGCCTAAATCAAACAGCACGGCCTGGCGCTGGCCCCACTCTAGCCAAGGCAAGCCGTAAAAAATAATTTGAGTGAGGAAAACAAAACTCCAACGCCACTTGGCAAAAATGCCTTGGACGCTGCGCGGGTAAATTTTTTGATGCGCTTGGTACAGCTCACCCCAAGCGCCCTCCTCTGAATCATCTAACGCTGTTAGATCGCTCAAGGGAACAATGGGGATGAACTTGCGAGGCGCCTTGTCTGCCTTATCAGCCTTGTCGAGAGAATCCAAAACAACTCGCCCTGTTTACTTGGCTGCAACTTTGGCCACAGGGTTTGACAGCCCCCAAACATAGGAAGCCAGCACATGCAACTGAGGGTCAGTGAGCTTGCCAGCTTGTGCGGGCATTTGGTTCACTTTGCCATTGTTGATCATGGCCACAATGGCGTTTTCCCCCCAGCCATGCAGCCAAATGTCGTCGGTGAGGTTGGGTGCGCCCAGGGCTTGGTTGCCCTTTCCGTCAGGACCATGGCAAGCAGCACAGGTGCCAAATTTGGATTTGCCCAATGCTGCTCTTAAGGAGTCATGCGGACTGTTAGACAAGCTCAAAACATATTGCGCCAAATTACGCACATCTTCAGGGCTGCCTACAGCAGCAGCCATGGGGGGCATCAAGCCGTTCCTGCCTTTCAGCAAGGATTCTTGGATTTTCTCGTGTGAGCCACCATGCAACCAATCCGTGTCAGTCAGGTTAGGAAAGCCTTTGCTTCCGCGTGCATCTGAGCCATGACACTGAGCGCAATTGTTCATGAACAAGCGATCTCCGATGGCCATTGCCTGGGGGTCTTTGGCCACGTCTTCAGGCGGCATGCCCGCAAATTTGGCATACAAGGGTTCCAACTCTTTGTTGGCCTTGGCCACTTCTGCGTCGTATTGGCCCGTCGACGTCCAAGCCAATTGACCGGCGTTGGTGCCTAAGCCTGGGTACAAAGCCAAGTAGCCCAATGAGAAGACGATGGTGATCAGGAACAAACCCACCCACCAACGTGGCAAGGGGTTGTTCATCTCACGCAAATCGCCATCCCAAACGTGGCCGGTGGTGTTGTCGTCGTCGGTCATGGCCTTGGCTTTACCGCTGAAGTAAAGCAGTAGCAAGCAGGCCACAATGCCGACCAAGGAAATGCCGGCCACATACAAAGACCAGAAATTGCTTGTGAAGTCACTCATTTCAGATTCTCTTTCTATTCGTTGATCTGGGGTCTTCAGTCGTCTTGGCCGAAGGGCAACTGGGCTGCCTCTTCAAACTCAGCGGTGCGACGCTTAGACAAGCTCCACATCACGATGCCAATGAACAGAATGAAGGTGATCACTGTCACGGCCGATCGAAGGGTATTGACGTCCATGGTGTGTGCTCCGTTTATTTGCGGTGAATGCCCATGACTTGCAGATAAGCAATCACGGCATCCAACTCTGTTTTGCCTTGAACTTCTTCAGTGGCCTTGGCAATTTCTTCGTCACTGTAGGGCGCGCCCAATGTGCGAAGACCACTCATGTGGGTTGGCAAACTGGCACCATCGACGGGCGCTTTTTCTAGCCAGGCATAGGCAGGCATATTGGATTCAGGCACCACATCACGTGGGTTGATTAAGTGAATGCGGTGCCAATCGTCAGAGTACTTGCCACCCACGCGCGCCAAATCGGGGCCGGTGCGCTTGCTACCCCATTGGAAGGGGTGGTCGTACACAAACTCGCCCGCCACAGAGTAAGGCCCGTAGCGCATGGTTTCTGCACGGAAAGGGCGGATCATTTGGGAATGGCAGTTGTAGCAACCTTCACGCACATAAATGTCGCGACCCGCCACTTGCAAGGCGGTGTATGGCTTTAAGCCAGGAATAGCTTCTGTGGTTGATTTTTGAAAAAACAGAGGCACGATTTCAACCATGCCCCCAGCCAATAACACCAGCAAAATCAAAACGATCATGAGAAAGTTGTTGGTTTCAATTTTTTCGTGGGATAAACCGCCACCCGTTTTTACATTGTTTGACATTGAATGTTTCTCCAATTGTGCTTAGGCGTGTGCAAGCGCAGGTGCTGGAATGCTCACCTCCACGGCATGCCCGTTGGTGGCAGTTTTCAAGGTATTCCACAACATGATCAACATGCCGATCAAATACAGCAGGCCACCCGAAAAACGCACAACATAAAAGGGGTATGTGGCTTTCACAGACTCTACAAAGGTGTAAGTCAAGGTGCCGTCTGCATTGACAGCGCGCCACATCAAACCTTGCATGACGCCGGCAATCCACATGGCTGCGATGTAAATCACAATGCCAATGGTGGCAATCCAGAAATGCGCCTCAATGGCTTTCACGCTGTACATCTTTTTCTGACCAAACAAACGCGGAATAAGGTAGTACATGGTGCCCATGGTCACCAAGCCCACCCAGCCCAAAGCGCCTGAGTGCACGTGGCCCACTGTCCAGTCGGTGTAATGCGACAAGGCATTGACCGTTTTGATAGACATCATGGGGCCTTCGAAGGTCGACATGCCGTAGAAGGACAAAGACACAATGAGGAAACGCAGCACAGGGTCGTCGCGCAATTTGTGCCATGCGCCAGACAAAGTCATGACACCATTGATCATGCCGCCCCAACTGGGTGCCAACAAAATGAGGGAGAACACCATACCGAGTGACTGAGTCCAGTCGGGCAAGGCGGTGTAGTGCAAGTGGTGCGGGCCCGCCCACATGTACGTAAAGATGAGCGCCCAAAAGTGAACAATCGACAAGCGGTAGCTGTAAACAGGCCGCTCAGCTTGCTTTGGGATAAAGTAATACATCATGCCCAAGAAGCCAGCGGTTAAAAAGAAGCCCACCGCATTGTGGCCGTACCACCATTGCACCATGGCATCTTGCACACCTGCATAAGCAGAATAAGACTTCATGAGACCGACAGGCATGGCAGCGCTGTTGACCAAGTGCAGCAAGGCTACAGCTATGATGAAAGCACCGAAGAACCAGTTGGCCACGTAAATATGGCGAACCTTGCGGGTACCCACTGTGCCAAAGAACACCACCGCAAAAGACACCCAGACCAAGGTAATCAGGATGTCAATCGGCCACTCGAGTTCGGCATATTCTTTGCCGCTGGTGTAGCCCATTGGCAAAGAAATGGCCGCTGCCAAAATAACCAACTGCCAACCCCAAAACGTGAAACTGGCCAATTTGTCATTGAACAAGCGCACATGGCAGGTTCGCTGAACCACATAGTAGGCCGAGGCAAACAAGCCGCAACCACCAAACGCAAAAATCACGGCATTGGTGTGCAAGGGACGCAACCTGCCATAGCTGAGCCAAGGGATACCTAAGTTCAACTCAGGCCAAGTTAACTGGGCCGCAATGATCACGCCAACCAGCATGCCCACCACACCCCACACCACTGTCATGATGGCAAATTGTCTGACAACCGTATCGTTGTAGACCGTTGCCTGTGCATTGGCAAATTTCATTTTCACCTCTTCTAAAATTACGAGGTGAGTTTCTCAAGCTAGGGAATAAGCGTCTTTGACTTAAGTCAATCATTCCTCAAAATTCGCTCGCCTTCTGCTTCAATGTCTTCAAATTGACCGCGGTTCACGGCCCACCACAGGCCGGCTAGAATGAAAAAAACTAAGGCAACTGACAAAGGAATCAATAAGTAAAGAATGTCCATTAAGTGTTTCCTTCCAAGTCAAAACCAATGGTTTTGGACAATCGCATGGCGTTTAAAACTACGCCCAAAGAACTGCAAGCCATGCCCAAACCTGCCAACCAAGCAGGCAAGTAGCCCAACATGGCCAAGGGCACACATGCAAAGTTGTAAACCCCTGCCCAAATCAGGTTCTGCTTCACAATTTGCATGGTTTTTCTGCTGATTTCGAAGGTGGCTACCAAAGGCTTTAAGTCACTGGCCATGAAAACAAAATCAGCTTTGGACTTTGCCAAGGGCAGAGCTTGACCCAAAGCGAAAGAGACATCTGCCCCAGCCAACACGGGCCCATCGTTCAGGCCATCACCCACCATGGCGACGCAATGCCCAAGTGATTGCGCAAGCTTGACTTGCCGAAGTTTTTCTTCAGGCGAGCAAGTGCCTATTGCATCCTGAATTTCTAAACGCTGAGCCACTTGCGCCACAGAAGCTTGACCATCACCCGACAAAATACGGATGCGCAGACCCATTTTTTCAAGTGCACGAAGTGTAGGCTCTGCCTCAGATCGCAAAGCCTCTGAAAACTCAAAGGTGGCCAGCCAACCGTCTTCATCGCTCAAACAAGCCTGCAGAACTTCCTGTTGGGTGGGCGGCAAACCACAAAAAACTGCAGAGCCTAAGCGCAATTCTTTGTGAAGCGCTACGCCAGACTTGGAGTCGAGTTCATGCAAGGTGGCTTGCACGCCCTGCCCTGCAAATTCTTGCAGGTTTGTTACCAAGGGCTGCGGTTCTTGCCCCTGCACATGCGCTCGAAGTAAAGACCTGGACACAGGATGCAATGAATGCGAAGCCAAACCAGCGGCCCAAGTTGAGGCCTGTTCAGGCCGCACACCCTCTCGGGTGGTGATGCGTTGCACACTGAAATTTTCTTCGGTCAATGTGCCGGTCTTGTCAAAAATGACCGTATCGACCTTGGCCAACATTTGCAAGGCTTGCAAGCGTCTGAGCAATACGCCACCCTTGGCCAATGCACCCGCAGTGGCCAACATGGCCGCAGGTGTGGCCAAGGACAAGGCACACGGACATGTCACGATGAGCACAGAAACCGCCACCATCAGAGCATGTGCCGGGCTTTGCTGCCAGCCCCACAGGGCCGCCAAGCCTGCCGCCAAAAGGACACCCCACAAAAATGGTTTGGCAACTTTATCGGCGATCAAAGCCATGCTGGGTTTAGACACCGAAGCACTTTCCATCAAGGTCACCATCTGACCAAAACGGGTTTGCTTGCCTAAAGATTCAACTTGAACTTCGACGCTGGCTGTTAGGTTCAGACTTCCCGCCAAGACGCACTGCCCAATGTGCCTAGGCAATGGCTTGGACTCGCCTGTTAGCAGCGCCTCGTCCACTTGCGTTTCACCTTTGACAATTCGCGCATCTGCAGCAAAGGCCTCGCCTGCTCGCACTTGAATGACGTCTTGAACGCGCAATTGGCGCAAAGTAGTCATCTCAAATTGACCGTCACTTGTGCGTCTGTGAACAACATCGGGTAAACGGTTCATAACCGCTTCCAAAGCACCTGCTGTTTGATCGCGCAGTCGCAGCTCTAACCATCTGCCAGTGAGTAGAAAAAACACAAACATGGTGAATGAATCAAAGTAGACCTCAGATCCGAACACACCTTGTGGTTCAAACGTACCGATGGTGCTAACCCCAAACGTCACCAACATACCAATGGCCACTGGCAAATCCATGCTGATCTTTTTTTGTGTCAAATCACGCCAAGCCGTTTTGAAAAAAGGCAGGCACGAGAAAAACAAAACAGGCAGCGACAAAACCCATGAGGCCCACCTTAAAAGTTGCACCATGTCAGGCGCCATGTCGGCGGGATCGCTCAGGTAAACAGGCGTGGCATACATCATGACCTGCATCATGCAAAGTCCGGCAACACCC
>CALBWZ010000082.1 GCA_937893415.1 uncultured Comamonadaceae bacterium
GGTTAAGTATCCATACCTTCGTCATCAGAGCAGATGATTCCATATTGGCTTTGAAAACAGCTGGTTTTTTTACGGGGAAATATTCTTTTTTAAGTGACATAGACCCAGCCTTGCCCTCCTCTGCAAAGGTGGCCAGCCGCGATGCTTTGTTTATGCTTCACAGCGGCGAAACACTGAGCTTGCTGTCACGTGCGAAGGCCGTTCACGCTCTGCCGCCTCGCTCTTATGTTTTACAGTTTGTAGATAACGAACGCTTTTTGGAAACTCGCCGCTATGGCCTGTATATTGAGGGCGCATTGTTAGGTATTCTGTTTGCGCTTGCAATTTTTGGCTGGTACTCTTACTTTGTGAACAAAGACCGTGCAGGTCTGTTTTATGGTGCGTGGATTTCATTTGCTTTCATGCAAATATTTACGCTGCCCAGCCAAGATGGCTCCCACTTCACTGAATTTATTGTTAATGCGAACGATAAATATTTTGGTGCTGTTTCATTTTCAGGGTTGTTTCTTTTTATCTCAGCCTACGGTCAGATCATTTTCTATTTTCTCTTTGCCAGCGCTTATCTTCAAATTTCTAAATACCATTCGAAAACGCAAAAATTGATTTACCTTTTGATCGCGTATTTCTTGGTCCAGCTGATTGCCAACATTTTCCTAGTCCACAACATTGGCCCTCAGGTGTTTTATGGGGGCAATGCGTTTTTACCTATCGTTGTTTTTGTCTTTCTCTATGTAGCAGCTCTTCAAAGATACCGACAAGGTATGAGTGTGGCAATATTTTGGCTGTTGGCGTCCATCCCTTATTTTGTTTTCAGGCTCATATTTGTGTCTGGTCTGATGGGTTACCCCTCCGTATTCAGCTATCTGCCTGAATCCGGTATCAGCTACTTGCTACAAAACACCAATGTGTCGCAATCCATCGCTTTATGCGCAGAAGCCCTCATCATGGCTTTGGCGGTAATCAGCAGGAATGTATGGATTCAAAAAGAGTTGGCCAAATCCATTGATGTGCAAAAAACTTTGGTTGAAGGGCAGAACAAAATCCTTGAAGAAACAGTTGCCGAGCGTACCAAAGAGCTGGCTGAACAACACCATGAGTTGGATGAGGCGCATCAGTTGGTGGTGGGCTCAGTGAATTACGCCAGTCGTTTGCAACGCGGCCAGTTGCCCAGACAGATGCGCATCGATGGTCGCTTTGTATCCTTCGCCACCATTTGGGAGCCACGCGACACCATTGGCGGCGACTTGTATTGGTTGTCCAGCTCGCAGCAGTCAGGCCCGTTTGTGTTGGCAGTCGCTGATTGCACTGGGCATGGAGTGCCTGGAGCCATGCTGAGTTTGTTGGTCAGCAATTCGCTGGAGCGTATTTACGCCAACGCCACCGCTGAAGACCCAGCTACGGCCTTGATGTCACTGGACCACTATGTGCGCACAGGCCTCAACCAAGACCGCGCCGACAGTGAGAGTGATGATGGTTGTGATGCGGTAGTTTTGCGGATCGACAGGGACAAGCAAACCATCGAGTTCGCTGGGGCCAAACTGGGCTTGTTCCAAGTCGACACAAAAGGCGTGGTGACCCGCCACCAAGGTGCGCGTTGCAGTTTGGGTTACCAAGACGCGATCGAGGACAAAGACAAACCCGTGGTGCAAACCATTCGCTACCAGTCAGGCGACACTTTTGCCATCGTGACCGATGGTTTGACAGACCAAATTGGTGGAAATAGCAGCATCAAGACCTCGTTTGGGTACAGAAGAATAGAAAATATTCTTAAAACTAATTGCACATCCGATGCCGATTACATTGCATATATGCTTAAAAATGATTTTCTTGCTTGGCAGGGCAGTGAAACAAGACGCGACGACCTCACCGCAGTGGTGTTTCGACTTTGAAAATTCCCGATTGAAAAAGGAAATGTAAACATGGATTTATCTCAAGCCATTTTGTTGCGCAACAGTTTGCGCCAAAACC
>CALBWZ010000083.1 GCA_937893415.1 uncultured Comamonadaceae bacterium
GCTTTCGCCACTACCCCCTCAAGATAGCGTGTCTACCAATTTCACCACGACGGCATGTGTCTTTGTGTTGCTGACCAGAGGAAAAACCTCAGTAGCCGCGAGACCAGACAAGCCTGTTAGTTTACCCTGAAAACGCAACCATTTCAGGGCTCGATGCACGCGAACAACTGAATTTAACGGCCTGTTGATATAAGCAACAACTCATATAAAACGAAGCATCTCCATAAGTGCAAGAAACAAGAAAGCCACCTCAGGGGTGGCTTGCTTGAACATCAAGAGCAGCAGCGCAATTTGGTTGTTTAGCTGACAGCTTGACCAGACGTTGGGCGAACAGTTCAACAACCCATTCAACCGACTGTCCACTTGACCATCTGACTGCCAATGATCCACCCTCCGAACAGCAACTGACAATGAGCAAATAGAAAAGGGTCCAGCAGATTTAGTTGCTTGGGATCGTCTCTGGCTTGGGCGCTACGGCTGCAGGTGCACTGGGTGTCACACCACCACCAGTGGGGGCTGGGATATTACTGGCCGCTGGGGCTACTTGCTCAAGTATGTTTGAGCTAGCAGCTGCAGGTGGGCGGTAGCCCATGTAGGACAAAAACAGTGTGCTGCTTAAAAATACCGTGGCGAGCACGGCCGTTGTGCGGGACAAGAAATTGGCACTGCCACTGGCACCAAACAAACTGCCTGAGCTGCCGCCGCCAAAAGCAGCACCTGCATCAGCACCTTTGCCGTGTTGCATCAAAATAAGACCAATCATGGTCAAAGCTGATAGCAATTGCACAGCCATCAATACATTGGATAAAACACTCATTTAAAATTACTCCGAGAAAAACTGTTCGAGTTGGTAATGGTTGATACCAAACCTCACCTAAGATGCGGCTTGAATAATACTTAAAAAATCTGCTGCTTTTAAAGACGCACCGCCAATCAAGCCGCCGTCAATATCAGGCTGGGCAAGCAAACTGGTCGCGTTGACCGCATTCATGCTGCCGCCATACACAATACGTACTGCGTTTGCTTTTTCGGTTGCTGCACGCAGCTGGGCACGCAACACCGCATGCACCTCTTGCGCTTGCTCTGGCGTGGCCGTTTGGCCCGTACCAATAGCCCAAACCGGCTCGTAAGCCACTACGATTTCGCTGACACAATGACCAACAGCATGAATGGCAGCCGCCAATTGGCGCTTAACCACGGCTTGAGTCTGCCCAGCTTCACGTTGCGCCAATGTCTCGCCGACACAGACGATGGGGGTCACGCCTTTGGCCAAAGCAGCTTGCGCTTTGCCACCGACCATGGCATCGCTTTCGCCGTGAAACTGGCGGCGCTCGGAATGACCAACTATGGCAAAACGCACGCCATACTCATGCAACATGGCAGCGCTCAACTCGCCCGTAAATGCGCCCTTTTCGGCAGCTGACACGTCCTGTGATCCAACCAAAATGACACTGCCCTGCACAGCTTGTATGACGTCTGCCACGTACAAGGCGGGCGGACAAACAACTACATCACAAACGCCAGCGGGCAAGCCCGCCACAATGGCCCGCAACAGGTCTGCATTGTCTGACCTGCTGCCGTTCATCTTCCAATTACCAGCAATGAGTTTTTTCATGTTGTTTATCTCAGCATTCACAGCTTAAGTCTGCCAGGTAAGCACGATTTTCCCCACATGCGCGTTTGATTCCATCAGCGTATGGGCAGCAGCGGCCTCACCAGCCGGAAAGGTTTTAAACACCACAGGTTTGATCACACCGCTGTGCAACTGAGGCCACACATGCGCACGCAATTGGTCAGCAATGGCAGACTTAAACGCCACCGAACGCGCGCGCAAGGTTGAACCTGTGATGTGCAAGCGCTTGCGCAACACCAGGCCAGCATTGAAGCTGGCATTGACGCCACCTTGCACGGCAATAATGACCAAGCGACCATCTTCTGCAAGACACGGTATTTCGCGGCCAATGTAGTCACCAGCCACCATATCAAGTACCACGTCAACGCCTTTACCGGCCGTGATTTCCATCACTTGCTCAGCAAAATCTGTCTCACGGTAGTTGATGGCATGGTCGGCACCCAGCGCCAAACAAGCTTGACATTTGTCAGCCGTGCCAGCGGTCACAATGACTGTTGCACCAGCAGCTTTGGCCATTTGGATGGCTGTAACACCAATACCGCTGGATCCACCTTGGATCAATAAGGTCTCGCCAGCAATGAGATGTGCCCTGTCAAACACATTGCTCCACACGGTGAAAAATGTTTCTGGCAGTGACGCAGCTTGCACCATGTCAAAACCATCGGGCACTGGCAAACACTGGCCAACGGGAGCCACACACCACTGGGCGTAACCACCTCCCGTCACCAATGCACACACTGCATCCCCCACTTTGAGGCCAGCAGCGGCCATGGCCTGCGCATCACCAGACGCTATGACACCTGCCACCTCTAAACCAGGCACAAGTGATGCGCCAGGAGGGGGTGGGTAAGCGCCACTGCGTTGCAACACATCCGGGCGGTTCACACCGCTGGCGTGAACGTGGATTAACACCTCACCCGCACCAGCGTGCACATCGTCGCGCGCACCCAGACGCAGCACGCCGGGCGCGCCGAACTCGGTGATATCAACAACTTGCATGGTTTGACTGGATAGTAATACTGGGCAGATTAAGACTGTGACTGTGGCTGTGGCTGATGTTGTTGCTGCTCACCGCCGTTATCACGGTCTAAAAGCACCTTCATTGACAGCTTGATACGGCCCTTGTCGTCAGTCTCCATTACCTTGACGCGAACCACTTGGCCCTCGCTCAAGTAATCACTGACTTTTTCAACACGCTCGTGAGCGATTTGGCTGATGTGCAACAAACCGTCTTTGCCAGGCAGCAAGTTCACCAATGCGCCGAAGTCCAGCAGTTTGGTGATGGGGCCTTCGTAGATGGCGCCCACTTCAACCTCGGCTGTGATTTCAGCAATGCGTCGCTTGGCTTCTTCAGCCATTGCGCCATCTATAGAAGCTATGGTGATGGTGCCGTCTTCTTCGATATTGATCTGCGTGCCGGTCTCTTCTGTCAATGCGCGAATGGTTGCGCCACCTTTGCCTATCACGTCACGGATTTTGTCAGGGTTGATTTTCATGGTGAACAAACGTGGTGCGAAATCAGACACTTCGGTCTTGGCTTCGCCCATGGCTTCTTGCATTTTTCCCAAAATATGCATGCGGGCTTCTTTGGCTTGTGCCAAAGCAACTTGCATGATTTCCTTGGTAATACCTTGAATTTTGATGTCCATTTGCAGTGCCGTCACACCATCGGTGGTACCTGCAACCTTGAAGTCCATATCGCCCAAGTGATCTTCATCACCCAAAATATCGGTCAACACGGCAAAGCGGTTGTCTTCTTTAATCAGACCCATGGCGATGCCAGCCACATGGGCTTTCAAAGGCACGCCGGCGTCCATCATGGACAAACAGCCACCACAAACAGAAGCCATAGACGACGAGCCGTTGGACTCTGTAATCTCACTCACCACGCGTATGGTGTACGGGAAATCTTCTTTGGCAGGCAACACCGCATTCAATGCACGCTTGGCCAAACGGCCGTGGCCAATTTCGCGACGCTTTGGTGTGCCGACACGGCCTGCTTCGCCTGTAGCG
>CALBWZ010000084.1 GCA_937893415.1 uncultured Comamonadaceae bacterium
CTTAACGGCAAACAAGGTATTGGGTTCTATGGTGAGGTGGTACAGCGAAATATGTGGCACACCTAGGCCCAGTGCGGTATCTATGTCACGTGTACATTCAGCCAGCGTTTGGCCAGGCAAGGCGTACATGATGTCAACGTTGCAGGTGTCAAACGCCTGCACCGCCTCGGTAACGGCGGCCAATGCCTGCGCGCCATCGTGCACGCGGCCAATGCGTTGCAACGCGTCATCGGAGAAGCTTTGCACGCCCACCGATAACCGGGTGACGCCCGCGGCTCTAAAGGCTTTGAAACGCTCGCGCTCGAAGGTGCCAGGGTTGGCTTCCATGGTGATTTCGCAATCAGCAGAGAGCTTTAAACGGGCGCGAATTTGCCCCAACAAATCGCCAATGACCTCAGGCGCAAACAAGCTGGGCGTGCCGCCCCCTATAAATATGCTGTGCACCGTGCGTCCCCACACCAATGGCAAAGAAGCCTCTAAGTCGGCCATCACGGCTGCCACATAGGCGCGCTCAGGCAACGCTTGAGCTTGGTCTGCCGCCCATTCATGGGAGTTAAAGTCGCAGTAAGGGCATTTGCGCAGACACCACGGTATGTGCACGTACAAAGCCAATGGCGGCAGCGCTGCCATTTGCAACACACCCGGGCGCATCATATGCACCACGTCTGGACTGGCAACGCCGACTTGGCCATTGCTCTGAATCTCAATCACCATAGGTAAGAACTGTGTGTGGCTGCTGTTTAGACAGCGGTTGGGGGATGGCTTGGTTGAGGCTCAAGCCATCGCTGGCGAATCAAGCCAAGCATAATCTGACTGGCTTTGCCTCTATGGCTGTTGGCGTTTTTAACCTCAACTGGCAACTGGGCAAAGGTTTGCTCAAACTCTGGCAACCACATCACGGGGTCGAATCCAAAGCCGTTGTCACCAATCGGCTCATGCGTAATGAGGCCAGCGGCACGGCCAGCGGCAATGAGTGGCTCGGGGTCTGTGGCGCTGCGCACAGCGACCAACGTGCTTACCAAGGCTGCACGCCTGTCGTCAATGCCTGCCATTTGTTCTAGCAGGGCCACCACGTTGTTGTCATCGCTTTTGGCATAGCCAAACAGCGTGGCGTAGTAGGCCGTGTCCACGCCTGGCCGCCCGCCAAAGGCTTCCACACACAAGCCCGCATCGTCTGCGATAGCAGGAAGCCCAGTGTGCAAAGCGGCGTTGCGCGCTTTGGCCAAAGCGTTTTCTACAAACGTGCAATGTGGCTCAGGGGCCTCTGGCACACCCAGCTCACCTTGCGCCACCAGTTCCACGCCCAAGGGGGCAAACAAGGCTTGCAGCTCGGCCAATTTGCCCGCATTGTTAGAAGCCAATACCAGTTTCATGGCACGTGACCTATTGTTTGGCTGCGCCAGCAACTGGGACGGCCAAGGCCGCTTGTTGCATGGTGACCAGCTCGGCAATGCCCTTGTCAGCGAGGTCTAGCAGCAGACCCATTTCTGCGCGTGAAAATGCCGCGCCCTCTGCCGTGCCCTGCACTTCTACAAAATGGCCTGCACCAGTCATGACGACGTTCATGTCTGTATCGCAGGCTGAGTCCTCGGTGTATTCCAAGTCCAGCAGCGGCGTACCGTCCACAATACCTACCGAAATAGCGGCAATTGGTTCGCGAATGGGGCTGACTGTCAGCACGCCGCTGGCCAACAGGGACGCTACAGCGTCGCATGCAGCGAGATAGGCACCAGTGATGGCGGCAGTGCGGGTACCGCCATCGGCTTGCAACACATCGCAGTCAAGCGTGATGGTGCGCTCGCCCAGCGCTTTCAAGTCAAACACCGCGCGCAGCGAGCGACCAATCAGACGTTGAATTTCTTGTGTGCGACCACTTTGCTTGCCTTTGGCGGCTTCGCGAGCGCTGCGGGTATGGGTGGCGCGCGGCAGCATGCCGTATTCGGCGGTCACCCAGCCTTCACCACTGCCTTTTTTGTGCGGCGGCACGCGCTCTTCCACAGAGGCCGTGCACAACACGCGGGTTTGGCCAAACTCAATCAGCACAGAGCCCTCGGCATGCACCGTAAATTGGCGGGTAATAGTGACGGGGCGCAGCGCATCTGCTGCGCGGTTGGCATTGCGTAGGTAGCTCATAAACACACTCATTGGGTTGCTAGGTAGCCTGTGATCATGTCATATCTTTGAAAGGGCGGCGGCCTGCGATAATGTAGGGCTTAGCAAATTTGCGGCCTCACCACCGCGCATCCAAGCCATGACCGTTTACAGCATGACAGGCTACGCAAGCAGCCAATCCCCCCCTAGCGATGCCAGTCCTGTGGCACTTGGCATGGAGATTCGTTCGGTCAATAGCCGCTTTCTAGATTTAAGCTTTCGTCTCAGCGACGAACTGCGCGCCAGCGAGCCCGCCCTGCGCGAAGCCCTGACCAAGCGTCTCAAGCGCGGTAAAGTTGAGGTGCGCGCTTGGCTTGAGCGCAGCCACAGCACTGTGGCACGTGTCCCAGAGCGCGCTGAATTGCAACGCTTGCTGGACGCGCAAAACACCATTCAGTCGGTGCTGCCAAACGCTGCGTCGCTCAGCGTCTCCAGCATCATGCAAATGGCAGGTGGCACAGAGCACAACAACGCCGATTTACCCGAGCGTGTGCAAAGCATGCTGCTAACCGCGGCGAACGGCTTGGTTGAGGCCCGCGCTCAAGAAGGCTCACGGCTCAGCGTCATGATCACCGGCAGAACTGGCGAGTTGAGGGCTTTGGTCAAACAGGCCACCCCACTGGTGCCTGAATTGGTTGAGCTGCAGCGCCAAAAGTTTTTAGACCGGTGGCAAGCCGCTTTGGGCGACGCCCATGCGAGCGCAGATGAATCTAGCCTACAAGCCGCGCGTGACAGGGCTTTAAGCGAAGCCACTGCCTTTGCCATTCGCATAGATGTGGCCGAAGAAATCAACCGCTTAGACGCGCATCTCGACGAGATTGATAGGCTGATGGCCACAGGTGGCGAATTGGGCAAACGTTTGGACTTTCTCATTCAAGAGCTACACCGCGAAGCCAACACCTTGGGCTCCAAGTCCTCTAGCCTGACGCTGACCCGCATTTCAGTAGACATGAAGGTACTGATTGAGCAAATGCGCGAACAAGTGCAAAACATTGAATAATTCCACCATGACCACCACCACTTATCCCGGTAACCTCTTTGTCGTCGCTGCGCCCAGCGGCACAGGCAAGTCCAGCCTAGTCAGAGCACTGATGGAGTTGGACTCGCGGGTAAGCCCAAGCGTGTCGCACACCACCCGCGCCCCCCGTGGGCAAGAAAAAGCTGGGCGTGAATACCATTTTGTAGACGACGCCACTTTTGAGACCATGGTGAGTCAAGACGAGTTTTTAGAGTGGGCCTTGGTGCACAGCAACAGCTATGGCACCTCACGAAAAGCCATTGACGAGCAAATCGCCAAAGGCTTGGATGTGGTGCTTGAGATTGACTACCAAGGCGCGTTGCAAGTCAAAGACCTGTATGCCAACGCGGTGTTGATATTCATACTGCCACCCAGTTGGGACGAGTTGCGCTCCCGTCTTGAGCGCCGAGCTGAAGACTCAACCGATGTGATTGAACTGCGCCTTGCGAATGCCCGCATTGAAATTGACCAAGCCCA
>CALBWZ010000085.1 GCA_937893415.1 uncultured Comamonadaceae bacterium
AAGGTATTTTCTTAGCTTGATTGTTGGTGTCACTTGGCTGTTGAATAGCATTCAAAGCTGAGCCACTGGGGGTGCGGCGCATAGCTGTCTCCAACGCAAGAATGACTGCGGACGGCATCCACGTATTACGCCTGCCGGTTGGCTGAAGCTCAGCAAGCAGACGCTCACGCTCCGCTAATGACAAAACCCGCTCTCTACCCTTTGGCTGGGTTGGCTTGCGCACCAGCGCTACTGGGTTGTTGGCATGAATGCCCCACTCTCTGCGCCCGTGATTGATGATGCTGGACAAGTAGGCCAGTTCTCTAACCACTGTTCCCGGAGCGACTTCTTTAAGCCTTAGGTCTCTGTACTCGGCAATCTTGGCTGGCGGCAAAGCCGCAATGCTGTTCCTTCAAATAGGTCGTCGGCATATGGCCTTCAGCCGAATGGTGTCATCAGTTGCGCCTTTCATGCTGGGAAGCACTTCGACTATGTACCGCTGGATTAAATCACCAAGTGTTGTTTTCTTGGCCTGTGTTGGGCTGATAAAGCTGCCGTGGTCTATTCCAGACCGTACGGTTCTAGCCCAACGCGCTGCCTCTTTGTGCGTAAGAAAGCTGCGGGTTTCATCTGGATGACCTTGTCGGCGAACACGCGCCTGCCATCTGTTGCTGCGAAAACGAAAAGTAGCCATTGCCAATCCTCAGTGGGACAGGAATGGGACAAGCTCTTCAATAAATACAAATCACCACCGCAAAAGTCAGCAATAGGTTAGCGCTCACTTCTCCGCAATAAAGCTGCCTGATTTGCCACCGTGTTTTTCCAACACCTTGACGTCCGTCATGGTCATGCCGCGGTCGGCTGCTTTGCACATGTCGTAAATGGTCAGCAGGCCAATTTGAACGGCGGTGAGCGCTTCCATTTCAACGCCGGTGGGGCCAGTTGTTTCAACGGTAGCCGTACAACGTATACCGTTGTCTTGTAGGTCAAAGCCCACACTTACGTGACTTAATGCCAGCGGGTGGCACAGCGGAATAAGGTCTGCTGTGCGTTTGGCGCCTTGAATGGCTGCAATCCGGGCTACGCCCAGCACATCGCCTTTTTTTGCGTTACCTTGTGCGATAAGGTCTTTGGTTGCGCTTAGCATGCTGATAAAGCCTGTGGCAACTGCCGTGCGTTTGGTGGAGGCTTTGTCGCCAACATCGACCATGTGTGCATGGCCTTGGGCGTCGAAATGGGTTAGGGGTGATGTGCTCACAGTGTGCTTGTAGGTTGTCATAAATTGATAGTGGAATGGTTGCATGCAACCAACAACATAATTAAGCATCATAAGACTATGCGAATTCTTATCCAACTGCGTGTGCTGGTGACCTGTGCGGCTTTCATATGGCCTTTCTTCGTGCTGCCCGTGCACGCACAAGGCGGGTCGGGCGTTGGTGTGGGTGTGAACGCCGGCTCGCAGCAGGTGGCACTGCCATCATTGGGCGAAACGGGCAATTTAAGCCTCAGCGACGAGCGGCGTTTGGGTGCGCGCATTGTGCGCGACTTGTACGCAGGCGGCAATGTGGCCAGCGACGTGCTGTTGGCGCAGTATGTCGACAACATCTGGCACACCTTGTACACGGCCGCTGTAGACAAAGGCGAGGTGAGTCCAGAGATGGCGCAGCAGTTGGCTTGGCAGGTTCTTCTGATCAATGACGACAGCGTCAACGCCTTTGCCTTGCCTGGTGGCTATATGGGCGTCAACATGGGCTTGATTGCCATGGCACATGACGCGCACGCGCTGGCCTCGGTATTGGCGCACGAGTTGAGCCATGTCACGCAGCGTCATATCGCGCGCATCGTGAACATGCGCGAACAACATGCACCTTGGTTAATGGCCGCCATGGTGCTGGGCACCTTGGCCGTCACTCAAAACTCCGAGTTGGCAAATGCCACCTTGTTAGGTGGTCAAGCGGTGGCCGCGCAGCGCAGCCTTAACTTTTCTCGCGACATGGAAAGAGAGGCCGACAGACAAGGGTTGCAGGTGCAAAACTTGGCGGGTTTTGATGCAGGGGGCTTTGCAAGAATGTTTGAGCAGCTGCAACACGTTAACCGGCTCAACGACGACGGCGCGTTTCCCTATTTGCGGAGCCACCCGCTGACGTCTGAGCGCGTAGCCGATATGCAAATCAGGTTGCGTGACCTGCCCCCGCCTGCTGCGGGCTTGCTGCGTGCCGACTGGCTGGCACCACCGGTTCAGAGTTTTATGCGCGCGCGCGCGCGAGTCCTGGCGCAAACCCGTCAAGATACGTGGCAGGCATGGGTTGATGTGGCAAACACAGCGCCAACATTAGACGCCGACGCTGAGCGGCAGTCGTGGGTGGCGCGCTACCAAGGTGCATTGGCTGCCAAACAGCTGCAGCAACATGACCAAGCCTGGCGTGGCCTCAGTGCCTTGGCGCTCAGCGTTCAGACCAGCCTTAACAACAAGAAAAACCAGCCTGGAGATACAACACTGCAGCGCGTCATTACCAACAGTGCCTTGCAGATGTGGGTGGATATGCCGACCAAGCCGCAAGACCTCAACGGCAAGCCCATAGACCAGGTGGTCCAAGCGTCCTTACAAGCCATGGCACTGACCACACTTGCCAACAAGCGTGGGTACCGCAGCGATTTGCTCAGTGCTGCCAGCGTGGCGGGGACGGTAAGTGCAAGTGCAAGTGCAAGTGCAAGTGCAAGTGCAAGTGCAAGTGGCGATGCCACATTCAACTCAAAAGCCACGGTGGCATATGCTGTGTCGCGCGATACCCAGCACATGGCTGACCAAGCCTTGCGGCTGTGGCTGGTAGACCATCCTGCTGATGCGCAAGCCTGGCAAGTGGCCGCACATGTGGCGCACGCCTTGGGTCAGCCGCTGAGAGCGTTGCGTGCGCAGGCAGAGAGTGCTGCGCATACCGGTCAATTTGAAGCGGCCAAAGACAGGTTTATGGCTGCACAAGCCATGGCCAACCGCCAAGCTGCTGTGGGTAACAGCGATGAGCAAGAGTCGGCTATCGTGGCGACCCGTTTGTCGCAAGTGGCCAACGCCTTGCGCCAGCAACAACTCGATGACAAGCCCTGAAGACGAAGCCACCGCATGGTTGTATGGCCTTGAAAACATGGCTTCGAGGGCTTGACGCTATCATGAACGTGAAGCCGTATGTTCATGCGGCGTTATTCGTTTTATGGCTGCCATTCACATCACCGATATCGAGTCTGCAATCAACTACTGGCGTCGGGTGTCACCCTCGCCAGATGGCGTTACCTTGTGTGCACCACTGAGGCATTTGGCGGAGATATATGCCATGTTGGTGTATTACGGTGAGACAGAAGCCGATGAAGACAGCATGCCCAAGCCTGCTTTAGAGGCCTGGCTGAAGTGGGCGGATAGCTTGCCAGACACACCCTGTATTGCTATTTGCTCAACCAGCCAAGGCGATGATATGTGCAAGGGCTGCGGGCGCACGTTCGACGAGGTGCAATTTTGGCCAGAGATGACGCCGGGCGAAAAACGCACTGTGTGGCGCCGTATCACGGTACAAAACAACGCTTGGCGCTTTAACCGCTACAGCGAACGAGCGTTAGAACGAACCCAGCCGTAGCCGTTGGCTGGCGTCAAGTCAGCTGGCTTGTTTGGCCAGCACGCAGCGCCAATTCAGCCGCTTTGCCCACATAAGTAGCCGGCGTCATGGCCAGCAACC
>CALBWZ010000086.1 GCA_937893415.1 uncultured Comamonadaceae bacterium
AACTCGCGACCTCAACCTTGGCAAGGTTGCGCTCTACCAACTGAGCTATTCCCGCATGTATCGCAACAAACATTGTTTGTTGCGAAGCCAGAAGTATAAACCAATTTCCCAGCCTCTTTGCGAGACAGCCTGGAAAAATTTATACATTTCAGTGTTTCACAGCATCCGTTGGTGCCGCGTGAGTCGACGCTGCTCGCGCTGCTGCTGCGGCTGCAATTTCAGCCTCACTTAGCGGCTCAGGCATACGCTCCAAAGCTTTTTCTAGCACTTGGTCAATCCACCTCACAGGCACGATTTCAAGACCACTTTTGACGTTGTCGGGAATATCAGCAAGGTCTTTAACGTTCTCTTCTGGAATGAGCACAGTCTCGATACCACCGCGCAATGCAGCCAACAGTTTTTCTTTCAAACCACCAATGGCTGTTACTTCACCGCGCAGGGTAATTTCACCCGTCATGGCAACGTTGCACTTAATAGGAATTTGCGTTAATGCAGACACCAAAGCAGTCACCATTGCTGCACCAGCACTTGGACCATCTTTAGGCGTGGCACCGTCTGGCACGTGAATGTGCATGTCACGTTTGTCAAATAGCTCTTCTTTTATACCCAGCACATTTGCGCGGCTACGCACCACAGTGCGGGCTGCCTCAACAGACTCTTTCATCACATCACCTAAAGAGCCAGTGCGCGTAATGACACCTTTACCTGGCATCAGAGCAGCCTCAATGGTGAGCAAGTCACCGCCAACCTCTGTCCATGCCAAACCAACCACTTGACCAACTTGGTTGACCTGCTCAGCGCGGCCATAGGTGTACTTGCGTACACCCAAAAAGTCGTTCAAATTAGCGGCATTGACCACCACGGTTGGTGTGACTTGTTTGAGCAACAAACTCTTGATAACTTTCCGGCAAATTTTAGAAATCTCACGCTCCAACGAGCGCACACCGGCTTCACGTGTGTAGTAGCGCACTATGTCACGAAGCGCATCTTCTGTAATGTCTAGCTCAGCTTCTTTTACGCCGCTATTGGTGATTTGCTTGGGCAGTAAATACTGCAACGCAATATGCACTTTTTCGTCTTCGGTGTAGCCGCTCAAACGAATAACTTCCATACGGTCTAACAAAGCCGACGGAATATTCATGGAGTTAGAGGTTGCCACAAACATGACGTCGCTTAAGTCAAAGTCGACCTCGACATAATGGTCACCAAAAGTGTGGTTTTGCTCAGGGTCTAAGACCTCTAACAAAGCGCTCGAGGGGTCGCCCCTAAAATCCGTTCCGAGCTTGTCAATTTCGTCCAACAAGAACAACGGGTTGCGGGTACCCGCTTTTGACAAGTTTTGCAGCACTTTACCTGGCAAAGCACCAATGTAAGTGCGCCTGTGACCCCTGATTTCAGCTTCATCACGCACACCGCCCAAGGCCATGCGCACATACTTGCGACCAGTTGCTTTGGCAATCGATTGGCCCAGCGATGTTTTACCAACACCGGGAGGTCCTACCAGACACAGAATGGGGGCCTTCAACTTGTCAACACGTTGTTGAACTGCGAGGTATTCCAGAATTCGTTCTTTTACTTTGTCCAAGCCAAAGTGGTCTGAATTAAGTGTTTCTTCAGCCAACGCCAAATCGTGAATTACTTTAGACTTTTTGCTCCACGGCAGGCCCAGCAATACCTCTAAGTAGTTGCGAACGACAGAGGCCTCTGCTGACATTGGCGACATCAACTTGAGTTTCTTTAACTCACTGTCGGCCTTTTTCCGCGCCTCTTTAGGCATGCGTGCGAGCTTGATTTTTTTCTCAAGCTCCTCGATATCCGCGCCCTCTTCGCCCTCACCCAACTCTTTTTGAATGGCTTTAACCTGCTCGTTGAGGTAAAAGTCGCGTTGGTTTTTCTCCATCTGGCGCTTCACGCGCCCGCGGATGCGCTTGTCAACGTTGAGCACATCCACTTCAGCCTCTATTTGCGTGTAGAGTTTTTCCAAGCGCGCCTTGATGGCAGCCAAATCCAACACCTCTTGTTTGGACTCTAACTTCAAAGGCAGGTGCGCGGCGATGGTGTCCGCCAATCGACCTGGCTCATCAATGCTGGCAATCGAAGTGAGGATTTCTGAAGGGATTTTTTTATTGAGTTTG
>CALBWZ010000087.1 GCA_937893415.1 uncultured Comamonadaceae bacterium
TCCTATGCAGCAGAGGGTTTGGAGCAATCGCAAGACACAACTTTGGTTATGGGCTGGTGGTGGTGACTAAACCCAGCAGCCAGCTTGATGCTTGAAACACCGATATAAAACCAATGCCCCACGCCGTTGATTCAGACGCCAACTGACAACTAGTACGGCTTGCTGGCTTTGCGCAGGCGTTGCACAATATCTTCGGCAGAGCCATACACGATGCGAACGTCGCAAAATGCGTCGTTAGACATGGTTTGTGCGTAGCGTGAGTTGGCGTTGCGCAGTTCTTGCCACTGCGCATCGCTCAGTTCGCGCCAGCCTGAATCTAAGCGCCAGCTCGCATAGGCTTTGACTTCACGCGTGTCGCAGCGTACACCCTCGTACAGCACGTTCATTGCACCGCGTGGGCTCTTAGCCACAATCACATACCGCACCACTTTGTCCGGCCCCACGCTGACCGTATCTGGTGCAACGCTGTAACTCAAGTTAGAGCGTGTCGGGTTGGCAACTGGTATCAACTTATCCAGGTTAAATGCAGCAGGCGGTGCCTGCATGACTTCGGCCCACGGTGGTGGCTCTACAAAATTGTTATTTTGCGCCAGCGCAGCAGCGGTGCCAGCGACACAAACCAGCAACAACAGTCCGTGAAAAAACCCCCTAGTGTGCAGCATAGTCTATGAATCCGATTGTGGGTGGCCAGGATCGGGGTCGAAACTGGCGCCTGGTGGCAAGTCCAGACCTGCGTTGGCTATCAAGCCAAAAACTCGGCGCACGGGCGCATCTCGCACAACATCTTGGCTGCGCGAGTTGCCTCTTAAGAAACGGTTTCGCCCGTCATTAGAGGGTAAAAATCTTGCCAATTCAGTCAGTGCCATTTCATATACGCCGCGTTTAAAGTCCACCACCACATCCAGTGGTACCCAATAGTCGTTCCAACGCCAAGCGTCAAATTCCGGGTGGTTGGTTGCGCGTAAATTCAAGTCGCCATCCCGCCCTGTCAGTCTGAGCAAATACCAAATTTGCTTTTGACCTCTGTAGTGGCCGCGTGACTCGCGTCTGATAAATCGGTCTGGCACCTCATAGCGCAACCAATCACGTGTCCGAGCAACTATGCTGACGTGCTCGGGCAGCAGCCCCACCTCCTCATGCAACTCGCGAAACATCGCTTGTTCGGGCGACTCGCCGCGGTCTATGCCGCCTTGCGGAAATTGCCAAGAGTGGGTTCGTATTCGCTTGCCCCAAAACACCTGATTTCTTTGGTTGAGCAAAATGATGCCGACATTGGGCCTGAAGCCTTCTCGGTCGAGCATAATTAACCTCAATTTTCGTTAAAGCCATTATGCACTGCTGCTGTTCGTTATGACGGCGTTGGGTGTTGGGCAACTCACCAGAGCACACCAAAGTCGTTATGAAAGCCAGTCAATTTTTAATCACCACGCTTAAAGAAGCACCAGCCGACGCAGAGGTAGTGAGCCACCAACTGATGACGCGAGCGGGCATGATTAAAAAGCTGGGCGCTGGCATTTATACCTACATGCCCATGGGTTTGCGCGTGATTCAAAAAGTAGAGCGGATTGTTCGAGAAGAAATGAATCGCGCCGGTGGTATCGAGCTGTCTATGCCCGTGATTCAACCCGCCGAGTTGTGGGCTGAAACCAACCGTTTTGAAAGCATGGGTCCAGAGTTGCTGCGCATTAAAGACCGCCACAACCGAGATTTTGTGGTTCAACCAACGAGCGAAGAAGTGGTAACTGACATTGCGCGTTCTGAGTTTCGCAGCTACAAGCAATTGCCAAAAAACTTGTATCAAATTCAAACTAAATTCCGCGATGAGCGCCGTCCTCGCTTCGGGCTCATGCGTGGGCGCGAATTTATTATGAAAGACGCCTACAGCTTTGACCGTGATGCAGCCGCTGCCAAGGCCAGCTACCAAGTGATGGCCACTGCATACCGCGCTATTTTTGACCGCTTCGGCTTGACCTACCGTGCTGTGGCGGCAGATAGCGGCGCCATTGGTGGTGACTTGTCTGAAGAGTTTCAAGTCATTGCAGCCACAGGTGAAGATGCCATCGTGTATTGTCCTGGCAGCGAGTACGCAGCCAACATGGAAAAAGCCCAAGCCTTGGCACCTGTTGGAGTGGCTGCCCCAGCAACGCAAGACATGGCTTGTACACCGACACCACAAGCAAGCACCTGCGCCGCCGTGGCCAACTTGCTGGGCATACCAATGAGCGCTACCGTTAAGTCCTTGGTGTTGGCCAGCGAAACGATGGGTGAAGACGGCAAACCAGCAGGTGTAAAAATTTGGCTGCTGCTGCTGCGCGGCGACCACGATATGAACGAAGTCAAAGTGGGCAAGCTAGACCAATTTACCAATGGCTTTCGCTTTGCCACCATTGAAGAAATTGAAACCTACTTTGGGTGCAAGCCTGGCTATTTGGGGCCTATCAACACGCTAAAGCCTGTTGACATGATGGTTGACCGAGAGGTGGCCGTTATGAGCGATTGGGTGTGCGGGGCTAACCAACCAGACCACCACATGACTGGCGTGAATTGGGGGCGGGATATAGCCTTACCCGCAGCGGTGGCTGATATCCGCAACGTTGTCGCTGGCGACCTGTCGCCAGATGGTCAGGGCGAATTGGCCATTCAGCGCGGCATTGAAGTGGGCCATATTTTTTACCTGGGCACCAAATACTCTCAAGCCATGAATGCCACCTTTTTGAACGACAACGGCAAGCCAAGCCACTTTGAAATGGGCTGCTATGGCATTGGCGTGAGCCGCTTGCCAGCCGCAGCAGTGGAACAAAACCACGATGAGCGCGGCATGATTTGGCCCGCAGCCATAGCGCCCTTTACGGTGGTTATCTGCCCTATCAATATGGACAGGAGCGAGGCAGTCAAAGATGCGGCCCACAAGTTGTACAACGAGCTGTTGGCCGCTGACGTAGACGTCATACTGGATGACCGCGGCGAGCGCCCAGGTGCGATGCTGGCAGACTGGGAGCTCATTGGCGTGCCCCATCGCGTGGTGTTGGGTGACCGTGGCTTGCAGTCGGGCGAAGTCGAGTACCAGGCACGCCGTGATACCGAGTCGACCAAGCTGCCTGTGCAAGACCTGGCACGAGCCCTGTTAAGCAAGATAGGGCGTTGAGTTACTGCAATAAAAAAAACACCCGAAGGTGTTTTTTTTATAATTGCCAAGACCCGTGCCAAGTGGTTACCCGATGGCGCAGAGGCGTTAAGCGGAAAATATGGCTTGTCGATGTCTATGCAGAACCACTAGGTTTTGGCATGCCAGACAGAACGTTAAGCGGGCTTACCACCTAACAACTGTTGCATTTCACCTGACTCGTACATCTCCATCATGATGTCCGAGCCACCCACAAACTCACCATTAACGTACAGCTGGGGCACAGTGGGCCATTGGCTGTAGTCCTTGATGCCTTGACGCACGTCTTGGTCATCTAACACGTTGACTGTTTTGAGTGTTTTG
>CALBWZ010000088.1 GCA_937893415.1 uncultured Comamonadaceae bacterium
GCTGTCGTCTGGCATTGTGTTGGTCGGGGGATCAGCTGTCATGCCTGGGATGGTCGAATTAGGGGAAGATATTTTCTTAAAGCCAGTGCGTCGCGGTATTCCCACACACGCCAGCGCCATGTCTGACATGGTGGCGCATCCTCGCGCAGCCACCGTCATGGGGCTGGTTGAGGAGGCCAGACAAGCCAGGTTACGTGGGCACACAGTGGCCAGAAAAGCAACGTCTATGCAGTCGGTCTTGGGCCGAATCAAAGACTGGTTTACGGGAGTATTTTGATGCAAGCATTACACAAACACCCGTCTTCACAACGATTTGTCCAGCACAGCGGGCATACCGGACCACCTCGCAGTTATGTGGGATTGGATCCCGGTGACAAAAGCAACACGCGAAGGCGAAGAAAACAGCCACACGTATTTAACGGTTAGATAAACAGATTTTCGATATTTAAATTAAACCCCTAAGGAGAACTACATGTCCATCGAAATGATTGAAACAGAAGAATTCAACCAAGGCACACGCATCAAGGTTATTGGTGTTGGCGGCGGCGGCGGTAATGCGGTCGGCCACATGATTGCAACTGGTGTGAACGGCGTCGAATTTATTTGTGCCAACACGGACGCACAAGCACTCACACAAAGCCCAGCGCACAAACTCATTCAGTTGGGCGGCACAGGCTTGGGCGCAGGCAGCAAGCCAGACAAAGGCCGCGAAGCCGCTGAGTTGGCAATTGAAGAAATTCGTGAAGCCATTGGTGACGCACACATGTTGTTTATTACGGCAGGTATGGGTGGCGGCACTGGCACAGGAGCAGCGCCAGTGATTGCTCGTGTGGCCAAAGAAATGGGCGTACTCACCGTCGGTGTTGTGACCAAACCATTCGACTTTGAAGGTCAAAAACGCATGAGCAATGCCGACAGCGGTTTAACAGAACTGGAAGCAAACGTTGATTCGTTGATTGTGGTGCTCAATGACAAGCTGCTAGAGGTGTATGGGGATGACATCACGCAGGAAGAGGCCTTTGGTCATGCCAACGATGTGTTGAAAAACGCGGTGGGTGGCATTGCTGAAATCATCAATGTTCCTGGTCATGTGAACGTCGACTTTGAAGACGTGCGCACCGTGATGGGTGAGCCAGGCAAGGCTATGATGGGGACGGCGGTTGCCAGTGGCCCAGACCGTGCCCGTTTGGCCGCTGAGCAAGCCGTGGCGTGTCCTTTACTAGAGGGCATCGACTTGTCAGGTGCACGCGGCGTGTTGGTACTTATCAGCGCAGCCAAAGGTTCATTGAAGTTGAAAGAATCAAGCTTGGCCATGGAGACCATTCGTGCCTACGCTTCCCCAGACGCGCATGTGATTTACGGTACGGCTTACGACGACCAGTTGGGCGATGAAATACGCGTAACCGTGGTGGCTACTGGCTTGGCGCGCAGTGGTGCCAAGCGCCAAAGCACCCCACTAACCGTGTTGCGCACGGGTACCGACAACATGCCTGTTCACAATACAAATGCCAACGCGGCATTTGCAGCAAAATTAGAAGGCGCACAAAGCACCGTGCCCAGCGTGTGGCGTAACAACCGCACGCAGGCGAGCGAGCGTGTGAATGCCCTGTCATCAGGCGGTATGGAAGATTTTGAAATTCCAGCCTTCTTGCGCAAGCAAGCTGACTGATTGCTGCTCGACAAGTAGTTAGACGCCGCTATTAGAAGCAGCCCTGCCCGCAAGGGTATGGGCCTGCTCTGAGGCTGAAGTTGTTACAACGCTTTTACAATGATTTGCACATGCTTGCGCAACGGACACTCAAAACACTCACCAAGGCCACAGGCGTTGGCCTGCACAGCGGCGAGCGTGTTGAACTGACGCTGCGACCTGCGCAACCTGACACTGGCATTGTGTTTAGGCGTGTAGATTTGCCCACGCCTGTCGATATTCCAGCCAATGCCTTGGCCGTGACAGACACCCGACTGGCCTCAACCATTGAAAACAATGGTGCGAAAGTCCATACGGTTGAGCACCTGATGTCTGCCCTGGCAGGTTTGGGTATAGACAATGTGTATGTAGACATCACAGCTGAAGAAGTGCCCATCTTGGATGGCTCTGCTGCGTCTTATGTGTACTTGTTACAAAGTGCCGGTGTGGTGACACAAAACGCGCCCAAGCGCTTCATACGTGTAACCAAACGTGTGGAGGTGAGCGACGGACAAGGTAAGCAAGTCAAATGGGCCCGCTTAGACCCTTACCACGG
>CALBWZ010000089.1 GCA_937893415.1 uncultured Comamonadaceae bacterium
TTTACTGTCTCAGATTTGGCCTACAGCAGGCTGACTTATGCAGACCTTCCCTAGCGCTGCAACAGACCCTTCATGATGGTCTGCGCCAATATGACCCCTCGTCCATGGCTGTCAGTCGCCAGTATCTGGGCTCGTTTACCCAGCATGAGTCAGTTCACCAGGGTTTCGCCGTGCGTGACCAAGGACTCGCCGCGCTTAAACCTGTGCTTGCTGACAGCTTCAGGCCACCATGGTGACCTGAAGCTGGTTCAGGTTAGAACACCACGGGATGCGCGCCGCAACATCTAAGTTGGACAAAATGGCCATACAGGTTCACTTTCTGACAAGTTAACAGACCCACCTACAATGAGCGATTGATTTGTAGCGCCACAACAGTCACGGGTCGAGGTGTTACAAATCAGACTCAATTGACTTAAAAAATTAAATTTTCGCAAGCCAGACCACCTGTCTGTGGCCTGTACATTCATTCATTGTTGTAGCGCCCGACACGCCATTTAAGCCATCTATCAGGAATCCGCAATGCGCCACATACAAGTACTAATTTTGGGCTCTGGCCCCGCTGGCTACAGTGCAGCCATTTACGCAGCGCGTGCCAACCTCAAGCCCGTCGTGATTACTGGCATTGCTCAAGGCGGCCAATTGATGACCACAACTGAAGTGGACAACTGGCCAGCCGATGTGGACGGCGTCATGGGGCCGGACTTGATGCAGCGCTTTGAAGCGCATGCCAAACGTTTCAACACCGAAATTGTGTTTGACCACATCAACAAGGTTGACTTCTCTAAACGCCCCTTCGTTCTCACTGGCGACAGTGGCCAATACAGCTGCGATGCGCTCATTTTGGCCACAGGCGCGTCAGCCAAGTACTTGGGCTTGCCTTCTGAGCAAGTCTTTATGGGCCGTGGCGTGAGCGGCTGCGCCACATGCGATGGCTTCTTTTACCGCGAGAAAGTTTGTGCGGTGATTGGTGGCGGCAACACCGCTGTTGAAGAAGCCTTGTACTTGTCCAACATTGCTTCAAAAGTTGTGCTGGTTCACAGGCGCGACACCTTCAAAGCCGAAGCCATCATGATCGACAAGCTGATGGAGAAAGTTGCCGCTGGCAAAATCGAACTTAAAACCAACCACACCTTGGATGAGGTACTGGGCGACCAATCGGGCGTAACCGGTGTGCGTTTGCGCAGCACCACAGACGACAGCACACACAATGTTGACCTGCACGGCTGCTTTATTGCGATTGGACACCAACCCAATACAGATATTTTCAAAGACCAACTTGAGATGACCAACGGCTATATCGTCACCAAATCTGGCCTACAAGGCATGGCCACCATGACCAGTGTGCCAGGCATTTTTGCCGCTGGGGATGTGCAAGACCATGTCTACCGCCAAGCCATTACCAGTGCCGGTACTGGCTGTATGGCCGCCTTAGACGCTCAACGTTATTTAGAGCAACAAGACGGATAAGATCATGGTTGCAAAGAAGGTTATGCAATACATGGCCAACTTCCCTGCCCAAGTTGCATAAATAGCTTGTGGGCAGGCCCTCCTCCTATTTTTTGTCTGCCACTATGTCGTTTTTCTCCCGCCCCCACTATGTCTCTCCAGCCACAACGTTTATCAACAACTTGAAGGCCGCCAATCCCGAGTTGGAGGCGCAACAACGCGCTGGCCGCGAGCTGCTCTGGGACAAACAGATAAACAAAGAAAGTCGCGACCAAGCTCAGGCAGCACAGGTGGCTCAAAAACCTTACGTTTACCAAACCAAATCTGACTTGGTCTAATACAGTTTTAGAGTTGTCACTTCAATGGTGATTCAATAAGCGCTCATACCGAAACCATGAACACCGCCAGCGAGCCCGGTCCCGCACCAACCCTCTCGGTCATGCCTGAAGTGGTGGACAACGTCGCGGTTGCCAAGTTGTACGGCGAGCCGCTGTTTGCCCTGCCACAGGACTTGTACATCCCACCCGATGCGTTGCAGGTGTTCCTAGAGGCTTTTGAAGGGCCTCTAGATTTGCTGCTGTATTTAATTCGCAAGCAAAATTTCAATATTTTAGATATCCCCATGGCGGGATTAACGCGTCAATATCTCAGCTACATAGAAGAGATTCGGGTTAACAATTTAGAGCTGGCGGCTGAGTATTTGCTGATGGCGGCCATGCTCATTGAGATCAAGTCACGCATGCTACTGCCAGCCAAGCGAGTCCCAAACGGCGAAGAGGCTGAAGACCCAAGGGCTGAACTGGTTCGCCGTTTGCAGGAATACGAGCACATGAAACTAGCCGCTCAGCAACTCAACACGCTGCCGGTGATGGGGCGCGACTTTATCAAAGCGCAAGTCTTTGTAGAGCAGTCGTTGCAACCGCGGTTTCCTGATGTATCTAGCCATGACTTGCGTGCCGCTTGGGCAGACATTGTGCGCCGAGCCAACTTGATACAACACCACAAAATTTCACGAGAAGAACTGTCTGTCCGTGAGCATATGAGCATTGTTTTGCGCAGACTTCAAGGCCAGCGCTTTGTTGAATTTGCCGACCTATTTGATATTGAAAAAGGCAGGCCTGTGCTGGTGGTAACGTTCATAGCCATGTTGGAATTGGCCAAAGAATCGCTCATTGAACTCACGCAGGCTACGGCTTTTGCGCCCATTTATGTGCGCTTGTCATTTACCAGCATTTCATAAATTTTTTACAACTGGCATTGCCAAGTGACAACACAACACTTCGACGTATTAATCATTGGCAGCGGATTGGCAGGACTTACCGCTGCTCTGCGTTTGGCGCCTACACACCGTGTGGCGGTTATTACCAAACGCTCGGCCACCGATGGTGCAAGCGGCTGGGCTCAAGGCGGTATTGCAGCCGTCCTTGGACAGGACGACAGCTTCGCCAACCACGTCGATGACACCCTGGTTGCAGGCGCAGGCCTATGTGATGAAGATGCGACTCGCTTTGTGGTTGAGCAAGCGCCTGGCGCCATCGCATGGTTGCTTGAATTGGGTGTGAACTTTTCTGGCCAAGACGGCGCATTACACCTCACCCGAGAAGGCGGTCATAGCCACAGGCGCATTGTTCACGCGGCTGATGCCACCGGCGCAGCAGTTCAAAAGGTGATGGTGGCGCAAGTGCGCAACACCCCAAACATACAGCTGTTTGAAAACCACATGCTGGTAGACCTCATCACCACCCACAAGTTAGGGCTTGAGACCGACCAAGCCAACCGGTGTGTCGGCGCCTACGCCCTGGATGAAGTCCGCGACGAGGTTGATGTCTTTGCCGCGCCCGCTGTTCTGCTGGCCACTGGTGGCGCAGGCAAGGTGTACCTGTACACCACCAACCCCGATACGGCCACAGGCGATGGCATTGCCGCGGCTTGGCGAGCTGGCGCTCGCGTGGCGAATATGGAATTTATTCAATTCCACCCCACCTGTTTGTACCACCCGCACGCCAAGTCATTCCTGATTTCGGAGGCCGTGCGCGGCGAAGGCGGACAACTGCGTTTGCCTGACAGCATAGGCGGCACACGATTTATGCCTGAGCACGACGAACGCGCTGAGCTTGCTCCCAGAGATGTGGTGGCCCGCGCCATTGACTTTGAGATGAAGCGTCACGGTGTTGACTGCGTGTACTTAGACATATCCCATCAAACACCGGCATTTTTAGAAGAGCACTTTCCCACCATCAAGGCGCGGTGCATGGAACTGGGCATAGACATTAGCCAGCAAGCCATACCAGTGGTGCCTGCTGCACACTACACCTGTGGCGGCGTAGTGGCTGACCTGCACGGGCGCACAGACTTGGTGGGCTTGTACGCCATTGGCGAAACCAGCTACAGCGGCTTACACGGCGCAAACCGTCTGGCCAGCAACAGCTTGCTGGAGTGCATGGTCTATGCAACCGCTGCGGCATTAGACATACAACAGGCCAGCTCTTTTGAGACACATGCTTTGCCGGCTTGGGACGATAGCCGTGTGGTGGACGCCGATGAGGCCGTGGTTATTTCGCACAACTGGCACGAGCTGCGCCAGTTTATGTGGGACTACGTTGGCATTGTGCGCACCAACAAACGCCTAGAGCGTGCGGCGCACCGCATTGCATTGTTGCAAGCAGAAATTGATGAGTTTTATGCCAACTTCCATGTCACGCGCGATTTGTTAGAACTGCGCAATTTGGTTCAAACGGCAGACCTCATCGTGCAATGCGCGCAGCAACGTTTAGAGAGCCGAGGCCTGCACTACAGCCGAGACTATCCTGAGCAGCTGCAGCAAGCAGTGCCCACCATTTTGAAGCCTTAAAAACCACTGAACGCAGGGCATTCATCGTGAACCGCTGTTCTTACAGGGTGGGCTGCACAAGTTGTCCGTCCTCTTTGGTAAACGCCCCCAGTTGACGCTGCTGCTGTGGCGTCAACAATGCCAACACGGCTTCAGAGGGCCGGCACAATTTCACGCCTAATGGCGACTGCACCACTGGCCTGTTCAACAGAATAGGATGCTTGGCGATTTGCAGCAGCAACGCGTCGTCAGTCCATTGCGCGCCGTCCATGTCCTGCTCACTGTACAGAGACTCCTTGGTCCGCATGGCCTCACGCACACGCACGTTCATGGCGCTGAGAAGGGCACGCAACTGCTCCACGTCTAAGGTTGTGTCTAGGTAGAGAACAACCGTGGGCGCGATACCCGCTCGCTCCAACATGGCCAAGGTATTGCGCGACGTGCCGCACGAGGGGTTGTGATAAATGGTGACTTTGTTCATTGGTTGTTGGTCCAAAGATGGCGTTGTAAGAGGTGTGGTTGTAAGTGGTGTGGTTGTAACAGGTGGGGACTTCGAGTGGGTCTGAGTTTGAAGCGCCCGGTGTAGTCCCAAACCAATCAAAGCACCCACCATTTGTGCAACGACAAAACCTGGCGCACTGCTGGGGTTGATGCCAGCAAAGCTGTCTGACAGCATGCGCCCCATCACGGCAGCAGGGTTGGCAAATGAGGTGCTGGCCGTAAACCAATAAGCTGCGCCAATATAGGCCGCCACCAGTACGGCGATCTGGTTGGTGGGTCCACGCAAAACAACCAACAACAAACCAGCTGTGGCCACGCCCTCCGCCAGCCACTGCCCAGGCCCGTCTCGCAGCCTGCTGGACAGCTGCAGCACAGGCAGGTCAAACATCGCATGGACCAGCCAGGCCCCGCCCACTGCGCCCAAAAACTGCACGACCACATAGGCCACCAGCATGCGCCAACTGAGCAAGCCCCGCAGCCACATCACCAAGCTCACCGCCGGATTGAAGTGCGCACCACTGATGGGAGCAAATACTGTAATCAAAACGTACAAAGCAAACACAGTCGCCAAGGTGTTGGCCAACAACGCCACGGCGTTGTTGCCCTGCGACAGCTGCTGGGCCATCACACCAGAGCCTATAACGGCAGTCAACAAACCCAAAGTGCCCAAAAATTCAGCCAGCAGACTCGCTCTAACCTGCCCTGTCATGGTTGCAGCTCGCAAGGTTTTCCTTCGCAACAGTTGTGACTTAAATAAGCCAATACAGACTGCATGCGATCGAACGCTGCCCGGTACACCAAGTGGCGCCCGCTGCGGGTTTGCGTGACCAAGTCTGCTTGCACCAAGGTCTTCAGATGGTGAGACAAGGTGTTGGGCGCCACATCCAATTGCTCAGCCATCACGCCAGGTGTTAAACCATCCGTGCCAGCGACCACCAGCTTGCGAAATACGGCCAAGCGTGCACCGTGCGCCAGCGCAGACAAGGCCTGCACCACTGGGGTTGTCTGTGCCGGGCTAACGCCAGCCGTTATAGGTTCGATGGTCACTGTTTTCATATTTCAATAATAATTGAAATATGTGACTAATAAATGACAACTGTCCCAGTTATGACGGCAAGGCCAGCCAACAGCTTCATCAGCACACGTGCATCTACCCAGGTATCACGCAGCGCCTATGCCAGGCACCAATCCGCTCAAAGCGGCTGCGGGAGTTGTACCCTTGTTTTGCGCCGATGTGAATGCGAGCATACGGTCGATTGGCGCGCAGGCTTTGGGAATCAGCGCTGGCTCAACATGCACAGCGTTGGCACCCGTTCGCAGCACGTGCGCCACCCCAGCCAAGCCATTCATGGCCATCCAAGGACACTGCGCACAACTTTTACAGGTGGCACTGTTACCTGAAGTGGGTGCCTCAAGAAAGGTCTTACCGGGGTTTTGGCTGCGCAGCTTGTGCAACATGCCTTTGTCGGTGGCCACAATAAAAGTGCTGGCATCCATGTGCTTGGCGGCTGCCAAGATGGCAGAGGTTGATCCGACTGCATCGGCCAAAGCCACCACATCAGCAGGTGACTCGGGATGCACCAAGACTTTAGAGCCTGGGTGCTGAGCCTTCAAGTCGGCTAACTCATAGGCCTTGAACTCATCGTGCACTATGCACGAGCCTTGCCACAACAACATGTCGGCGCCTGTCTCGCGCGCAATGTAAGAACCCAGGTGCTTGTCTGGACCCCAAATAATGGTTTGACCTTGCTCTTTTAACGCGCGCACTATGTCCAGCGCGCAGCTGCTGGTAACCACCCAGTCAGCACGGGCCTTGACCTCGGCGCTGGTGTTGGCATACACCACCACCACCCGCTCGGGGTGCGCATCACAAAACGCAGAGAATGCATCCGCAGGGCAGCCTAAATCGAGTGAACAAGTGGCGTCCAAATCAGGCATTAACACTGTTTTTTCTGGGCTCAGCATTTTGGCTGTTTCACCCATAAACCGCACGCCAGACACCACCAATGTGTGCGCCGCATGGTCACGCCCAAAACGCGCCATTTCCAACGAGTCGCTCACAATGCCACCGGTTTCTTCGGCCAAGTCTTGCAAGTCTGGGTGCACATAGTAGTGGGACACCATCACCGCGTTGTTGGCTTTTAACAGCGCCTTGATCTCAGCTTTTAAATCGGCGCGCTGGCTTTGCGTAGGCTCAACAGGCACCTTGGCCCAAGCATGCTGTGTGGGGCAGGCGGGCTGCTCATATTCGACCGCTATGGTGTGTATTGCTTTAGACATACATAAAGTTTTTTAGGTCACTTGGAAGCGCATGGAGTAATCCATTGCACGCACGTCTTTGGTCAGGCCGCCAATTGAAATGCGGTTGACCCCGGTAGCGGCCAGCTCGGCCAATCGCTCAAAAGTTACACTGCCAGAGACTTCCAACACGGCACGTCCGGCGTTCATATCGACTGCTTGGCGCAAGGTGGCCAAGTCCATGTTGTCCAGCAACACCATGTTGGCGCCAGCTTGCAAGGCAAGCGCCAGCTGGTCTAAATTTTCGACTTCGATTTGTACAAATTTCAAAGTGTCGGTACTGTCAGCCTGGGCCACCAATTGGGCTTGCGCCAGTGCTTCGCGCACACCACCTGCAGCAGCGATGTGGTTTTCTTTGATTAATATGGCATCGAATAGGCCAATGCGGTGGTTCACCCCGCCGCCAACTGCCACCGCGTATTTTTGCGCCATACGCAAACCTGGTAGCGTTTTGCGCGTGTCCACGATGGCCACTTGGCTACCAACAACGGCTTGGCAGTAGGTCTGGGTTTTACTCGCTACGCCGCTGAGTAATTGCAAAAAATTCAAGGCCACACGCTCGCCGCTGAGCAGGCCACGTGCAGGGCCAAGCAAACGCACAACCACTTGGTCAGGGTGACAGATCTCGCCCTCAGCAACCAACCACTGCACGTCAATGTCTGAGCTGAGCGCGGAAAATGTGGCGTCTACCCAAGGCCGTCCACACACCACGCCAGCTTCACGCGCGACAATGTGGGCAGTTGCCACGCTGCCTGGGCTGATTAAGCTGGCCGTCAAATCACCTGTACCGAGGTCTTCCTCTAGGGCGCGGGCAACGTCGTGGCGTGCACCTGCGCTGAGAGAAGCCAAACTCGGCGCTGCAAGTGTGACTGGTTTGAAGTAAGTTGAATCAGGCATATTTATGACAGTGGGGGTGTACGCGCGAAATGCAACGCTTAAACAAGTGATTCTGCTATGCACTGGCACTCAAAGCATAGCTGAATCGACTAGACTTCAACTTTGTAGCGTTTTTGTGAAACCCGAGTATGACCAACTCCACACCTGATACCGAAACGACCGTCGCAGCCAGCGCCAACTCAACGCCGTACGGCTCACTGCCCAACGCAGCAGCAAGTCCTAGACGCAGGCCGATCAGCTTGCCGCGGCTGCAAGACATGCGCGAGCGTGGTGAAAAAATAGCCATGATTACCGCTTACGATGCGACTTACGCCGCAGTCGCTGACCATGCTGGCGTGGATTGCATTTTGGTAGGCGACTCGCTGGGAATGGTTTGCCAAGGCCTGCACTCCACAGTGGGCGTGACTCTAGAAACCATGCGCTACCACACAGAAAGCGTCACACGCGGCATTCGCCGCGTCCAGGGCTCAGTCTGGGTTGTTGCCGATATGCCCTTTGGCAGCTATCAAGAGTCACCCGAACAAGCGCTTCGGTGCGCCACCGTGCTTATGCAAGCCGGCGCGCACATGGTGAAATTGGAGGGCGGCGGCTGGACCACTGCAACCGTGGCGTTTTTGGTAGCCCGCGGTATTCCCGTGTGCGGGCATTTAGGCTTGACGCCCCAAACCGTTCATGCGCTGGGCGGTTACCGGGTTCAAGGACGTGCTGACAGCGCAGCTGTACTCAAGCAACAAGCCATGGACCTTGCCAATGCTGGCGCCACCATGATGGTGCTCGAAATGGTGCCTGTTGGTCTCTCTGCAGAAGTCACACAAGCCATGCCAAACTGCCACACCATAGGCATTGGCGCTGGCAACGGTACCGCCGGTCAGGTGTTGGTCATGCACGACATGTTGGGTATCAACTTGGGTAAAAATGCCAAGTTTGTGCGCAACTTCATGGACGGTGCAACGGGTGTACGCGATGCAATGGTTCGCTATGTGGCAGCTGTTAAAGACAACAGCTTTCCCCAAAACGACGTACACGGATGGGCTGACTAAGGCATGCAAATTGTTCACACTTTAAACGACTTACGATCAGCCCTCAGACCCTTCAACCAACCCGCGTTTGTCCCCACCATGGGTAACTTACACGCTGGTCATTTGGCCTTAATGGCGCAAGCGCAGCCGCTTGGTGATGTGCGGGTCGCCAGCATTTTTGTCAACCGCTTGCAATTTGGACTGGGTGAAGACTTTGAGTCTTACCCCCGCACGCTAGCTGGCGACTGCCAAGCCCTTGAAGCCAATGGCTGCGACATTGTATTTGCCCCCAACGAGGCTGAGCTGTATCCACAAGCTCAGACCTACAGCGTGCAACCACCGAAAGAATTGGCAGATATCTTAGAAGGCCACTTCCGCCCAGGGTTTTTCACAGGCGTGGCCACCGTGGTCACCAAACTACTCAACTGCGTGTTCAGTGGTGCCAAAGACGGTGGGTTCGCCATGTTTGGTGAGAAAGACTTTCAGCAGTTGCTGGTGATTCGCCATATGGTTGCACAGATGGCGCTGCCCATACAAGTGGTGCCTGGTGCCATAGTGCGTGACGCCAATGGCTTGGCTTTGAGTTCACGCAACGGCTACTTGAGTGACTCGCAACGAACACACGCCGCAACGTTGCAGGCTACGCTGCAACACATGGCGCAACGGGTTAAGGCGCCATCTTCGCTGGGCGACATACCTAATATTGAGAAACACGCCATGGACACCATGCGCAGCAACGGCTGGTCACCCGACTACATGGCTGTATGCAACCGCCACAACTTGTTGGCACCTGCGGCCGGGGACCACGAGTTGATTGTTGTGGGCGCAGCAAAACTAGGCAACACGCGGTTGATTGATAACCTGCAATTTAACCGCCAATGAGGCGTGTTTGACTGGGCTTGGCTGGTGTGGTTGATCGATTGGGTGTCACCCGCGGTTGTGTGGCACCACCCTGACTCAACTACACCTCGGCAGTAGGCTCTCGCTGCATGAGCTTGACCACGGCCGCCCGCGGCGTGATATGACCATCCAACAAGTCCACCACAGCGCTGGCAATAGGCATGTCAACGCCCAGAGCCTTGGCACGTGAAACAACCGTGCGCGCACTGTAAACACCTTCAGCCACATGACCCAACTTGGCCAACACGGCCTCTACACTCAAGCCTTGTGCCAAGCCCACGCCTACTTGGCGGTTACGAGACAAATCACCTGTTGCAGTCAGCACCAAGTCACCCAGACCTGACAATCCCATAAATGTCTCTGTGTGCCCACCAAGGGCCACGCCTAAACGAGACATTTCACGCAACCCACGTGTAATGAGTGCTGCACGCGCATTGAGGCCCAATGACAAACCATCACATAAGCCAGTGGCAATAGCCAATACGTTTTTAACCGCACCACCCACCTCCACGCCTGCCCAGTCGGCATTGGCATACACGCGTAAATGATCGCTGTGAAAAGCCTCCACCAGAGCTTGCGTCACAGCGGCATGAGGACTGGCCGCGACCACTGCTGTCGGTGCGTTGTGCGCCACTTCCTGGGCAAAGCTAGGCCCACTCAGCACACCGCCTAGCACATTGGGGGCAACGCTGAGCATGACTTCATGCCCAAGCAAACCAAGGGTTGGGCCAGAGGCCACAGAAGTGGCGTCCAGTGCCTGCTCAAAGCCCTTACACAACCACACCACTGGTGCAGTTTGATTTGACAGCACTTGCAGTGATGCGCGCAAACCTGACATAGGCGTGGCAATCACCAGCAAGTCATGTTGGCCAGCCAACTGTGCAAGGTCAGTTTGATCACTCAAAGAGAGCTGTATTGGCAAGGCAATACCCGGCAGATAGGCTGCGTTTTCGCGGGCCGCAAGCATGGCCTTGATGTGTGCTGGTTTGCGTGCCCACAGGGTCACCCTGTGGCGCGTGCAAGCGTTGACGGCCAAGGCGGTACCCCATGCGCCAGCACCCACAACCAATATGTTCATGGCTGCCAGCCCGCTCCGCTAGGCATTACTGAACCGTTGCACCAGGATCTTGGGCCGCACGTTGCTGCTCGAACATGGCTTGAAAGTTAATTTCAGACAAATGCACTGGCGGGAAGCCAGCACGGGTCACGATGTCTGACACATTGCTGCGCAAATAAGGGTAAATGATTTGGGGGCAAGCCACACCCAAAATGCTGTCCATTTGGTCTTGCGGCAAATCACGGATTTCAAAGATAGCC
>CALBWZ010000090.1 GCA_937893415.1 uncultured Comamonadaceae bacterium
CAGCAAAAGCACCGTTTGCACCCAAGCAAATGGCGCGCACATCATCGTCATTGCCCACGCAAGCCATGACCACACTTGCACCTGTGGCTGCTTCACGGGGGGTGTCAGCAGCGCTCAGGTGGCTTGCGTCAATGCCCTGCGCGGCGCAGTCTTGCAACCACGCTTGGGACTTGGCTGCTGTGCGGTTGAACACACGCACCACGTGGCCTGCCTTGGCCACGTGTCCAGCCATGGCATAGCCCATGACGCCCAAGCCTAAAAAGGCAACGGTTTGAGGTTGCGCGTTGACGTAGGTTTTATTGTTGATGAAAGTCATGGTTTTTTTGCAGTGCAGGCCAGTTGGAAATCAATTCACGCATACTAACCCCCATGAACGATTACACCCACAACATAGGTGACGATGCCCTGAAGCGCTTGCAGGCTGTTCGCCAGCGAACGGACGCCGCTTGCCATCAAGCAAGACGGGAATCCCACACCGTCAGTGTGTTGGCGGTCAGCAAGACATGGCCTGCAGCAGCGGTGCACGGCATGGCGATGGCTGGGCAGACATCATTTGGAGAAAATTACATACAAGAAGGCGTTGACAAAGTGGTGGCCTTGCGGGCGTTGCTACCCGATCGGCCGCTGGTTTGGCACTGTATTGGTCCTATTCAAAGCAACAAAACCAAGCTGGTTGCAGAACATTTTGACTGGGTACACAGCGTGGACAGGCTGAAGATTGCGCAACGGCTCAGTGAGCAGCGCCCCCCTCATTTGCAACCCTTGCAAGTGTGTGTGCAAGTCAACATTGACCAAGCGACCACCAAATCAGGCTGTTCGTTGGGCGATGCAACTGCGCTGGCTCAGCAGATCCACGCCCTGCCTAACTTGGTGCTGCGTGGCATCATGTGCATCCCTGACCCTGTCGAAGGATTTGAAGCACAAGTGGCCGCTTTTGAACGCGCAACAGCCTTGTTTAAACAGTGGCAGCAGGCTGGGCTGGCGGTGGACACCTTGTCCATGGGCATGAGTGACGACATGGAGGCTGCCATCAGTGCAGGTTCAACCATGGTGCGGGTGGGCACGGCCCTATTCGGTGCCCGACAGTACGCTGGGTAAGCTTCATAGCTGTGGCAAAGGCAGGCGCATGCTGCACTTGACTTCTTCCATAACGGGGTAGGTGCGGGTTTCTCTAACCCCTGGCAACTCCCACAAGACTTGGCCAGCAAAGTGGCGGTAGGCCGCCATGTCGGCCATGCGCGTTTTAATGAGGTAGTCAAAGCCACCGGCCACCATGTGGCATTCCAAAATTTCCGTATGTACTTGCACGGCCGCTTTGAATTGCTCAAAGACGTTGGGTGTTGTGCGGTCCAGCAAGACTTCTACAAACACGATCAGGCCTAAGTCGAGCTGGTACGGATTCAGTACAGCCTGGTAGGCGCTGATAAAACCATCACGCTGCAGGCGTGAAACGCGTGCCAGCGTGGCAGTGGGTGACAGGGTAACCAGCTCGGCCAACTTGAGGTTGGTCATACGTGCGTCAGCTTGCAGGGCCGTTAAGATTTTCACATCAATGC
>CALBWZ010000091.1 GCA_937893415.1 uncultured Comamonadaceae bacterium
AGCAGGTGTTGAACAAGATCAGGTCTGCCTCATCGACATCGGTGGTGGGCTCATAACCTTGAGCCGCAGCCAAGACGTCTTTCATTTTGTCTGAGTCGTACACGTTCATTTGACAACCAAATGTTTTGATAAAGACTTTTTTACTCATGGTGTGTGCTCGCGTATTCAAGTGTGCATACGCCTCAACCATTGCACCGTTTGACACGCTTGGGGCTGTCTGGCGGCGGTTCAATAGTCGGCGTTGCGTGGTGTAGATCCAGTGGCCGACCGGTGCTATACGCACCGAATTACTGTCTATTGTAGTGGCGCTGGCAACATCTCGACACGCAGCTGCTGCATGCGCCTTTTACAGTTAGGCATAGCGCTTGGCGCGAAGATTTTGCTTCATGTCCTTGAGCCTTGGCAGCAATTGGGCGCTGTCTAAGCGCAATGCCACTACCGTGGCGAGTACGTCAATGACGGTAAGGTGCATCAAGCGTGACGTCATGGGGCTGTATTTGTCAAAACCCTCAGGGTGATCGGCTGCCAAATGAATGTGGGCTGCGCTTGCCAGCGGTGAGCCACTGCAAGTGATGGCAATGGTTGTCGCGCCGTGTTTGCGTGCAATATCAATGGCATCCATTAGATCGCGCGTGCGTCCTGAGTTGGACACCACCACCAAGCTGTCGCCGGGGCCCATCATGGACGCACTCATCACTTGCATGTGACCATCGCTGTAGGCCACTGTGGATACACCAAGTCTGAAAAATTTATGCTGCGCGTCAAGCGCAACAATGCCTGAGTTGCCTGCACCAAAAAATTCAATGCGTTTGCCCAACACACAGGTGTTGATGAGTGCCGTGGTTGCTTTTTCAATGGCGTTGGTCGATGCGTCGTTGCGGTATTTGAGAAATGCGGCAACGTTGTTGTCAATGACCTTCACCAACACATCGCCCACTTTGTCGTCTAAATCGACGCTGCGGTGAATAAAAGGTACACCCTCGCTCACTGTGCCTGCAAGCTTGAGTTTGAAGTCGCTAAGTCCGTCGTAGCCCATGCTTCGACAAAAACGAATCACAGTGGGTTTACTGACATGCGCGCGGACGGCCAACTCAGTCACTGGCAGGCTCGCAAAGGCTCGCGGATCGACCAGCACCAATTTGCCTACGCGTTGTTCGGCAGGTGCCAATGAAGGGAGTGAGGCAGTGATGCGGTCTAACATGGTGGTAACTCGTGTATGCGTAAGCGGTCTAAAATAGAAACTGCATTGATTAAAGATAATGTAACTTTATTCCATACTTGGGGCAATATGAGATGAATCAGCTTGAAGCGCTAAAGCAATACACCACAGTTGTGGCCGATACCGGAGATTTCGCCCAGTTGGCCGCGTTTGAGCCGCAAGATGCCACCACCAACCCATCGCTTATCTTGAAAGCGGTGCATATGCCGGCTTACCAACCCTTGCTCAATGAGGTGGTGGCGCAGGTTAAGAGCGCAGGGACGGGTACGACAGAACAAGCAACTGAAGCAGTCATGGATGCACTGTTGGTGCGGTTTGGTTGCGAAATCTTGAAGCATGTGCCCGGGCGTGTCTCTACAGAAGTGGACGCTCGCTTGAGCTTCGACACCCAAGCCACCGTGGCTAAAGGCAAGCAGTTGGTCGCGTTGTACAACGCCCAAGGTATTGATACCAAGCGCTTGCTGATTAAGGTGGCTTCAACTTGGGAGGGTATTCGAGCCGCAGCACAGTTAGAAGCCGCAGGTATCAAAACCAACCTCACGTTGCTGTTTTCGTTTGCGCAGGCTGTGGCTTGTGCCAATGCCAATGTGCAACTTATTTCTCCTTTTGTGGGTCGCATTTACGATTGGTACAAGCGTCAAGCTGGCAGCAGTTGGGATGAGGCGGCTATGGCTGGTGTGAACGACCCCGGCGTAGTTTCAGTCACACGCATATACCGTTACTTTAAGCGCCACGGCATTGCCACGGAAGTGATGGGTGCAAGCTTCAGGAACGTAGGTCAAATTACAGCGCTGGCTGGATGCGATTTGCTGACCATCAGCCCAGAACTGCTGGCCCAGCTACAAGGTAGCGAAGAAGCCTTGCCGCGTTTGCTTGACCCTGCCGATAAAGCCAGCACAGATGATTTGTTGCAGCTCAACGAGGCGGCGTTTCGCTTGATGCACAACGAAGACGCTATGGCCTCAGAAAAGTTGAGTGAGGGTATCAGGGCCTTTGTGAAGGACACTTACACCCTAGAGGCCTTGATTCAACCGTTGATCTAGATCCGCACAGATACGGTTTGGTCTGCAGGCGACTTCAACGAGGCTGTCACACCAGACTTGATCTGGTGTCCACGGTGGCGCGATGTTGCTTTGTTACGATAGAGGGCGTTCTAAGCGGCGCTCAACTTGCTCACGCTCCCACTGTGGCCCCAATATGCGACCGCCGCCGCCAAAGACCCGCAGGGACAGGGCGTGTGCCGCTAGTCCAATGCCCCAACCCAGCGTGGGCCAAACAGCCCATAGGTAGCCTATGCCCTGCCCAAGTTGATGGCCCACAGTAGCGGTATGACAACCGCGTATTGCGCTGCGTGGCGGTATAAGCCCTTTAGCTTGCGTACATATTGAAAAGCCTGCACCTCCTCACGCTCGAGTTGCGCTTGTGCGCGGGCATCATCTGAGAGGTCGATGGCTGATGAGCTTGTGGCACCCAAATTTGCGGTTTTTCGCATGTCGTTTTCCTTTAAAGATTGAAAGTCCACCTCGAAAACAGCCGCGATTGACTTAAGTGACTCCACGCTAGGCGCAGCACCGGCCTCAAGCCTTTGTATGGCGCGGGTACTTAGCCCGCTTGCACCTGCCAGTTGTTGTTGAGACCAACCTCGTTGCAATCGCAGCTTCTGAATACTTGCCATATGGCACTCCCTTTTCGTTGTGGTGATTCAATTCTGTTGGTCGCAGCCCTAGTTGGCTACGACAGCAACACGACACGGCGTCGACATGACGTGTCACCCAGGGCGTGACGAGACTGTG
>CALBWZ010000092.1 GCA_937893415.1 uncultured Comamonadaceae bacterium
AAACTACGAAACGGCTGCGAATTTTTTTAAAAAGTCTGTTGCACTAGGTTATTCAGAGGCACAGCGCCACTTAGCTCTCATGTATAAAAATGCTCAAGGGGTCGTTAAGGATTACACTGAAGTAAGGCATTTATTCAATGTGGCCGGTCTACAAAGCTTCAACAAATTGCTGCGCGAACAGGCCATGCCAACCCGTCCACCCTGTCTAGGGGAATGAAGCCCTATCCAAAATCAAAAAACATATCCGAACGTATGTCCGGGGAGAAACCATGTTCAAAGCGCTGTCCGTTAGCATCACAATCCTGACCCTTGCCAGCAGCCTGCACGCCCAGTCCATGAATCACACCGACATGGATCATGCAGCTCACATGAAAACCATCGAAGACGCCCAGCGGCAGGCGGGAGTTTCGCAGCGTGGTAAAGACGTTATGCCATTTAGCCTTGCGGCAACAACGCACATCTTCAGCAAGGGGGTGGATGGTGGCGTTCAGCAAGTTGTGGCCAAGAATTCGAACGACAACGCCCAGGTCATATTGGTGCGTCAGCATCTTCAACAAATTCGTGAGGAGTTTCTCAAAGGCGACTTCTCAAACCCCACCCACATTCACGGTCAGAGCATGCCCGGACTGGCGGATCTCCAAGCGGCAAAGCCTGGTCAAATCTCCATTGACTATAAGGATGTGAACGGTGGAGCGAAACTCACTTACAAGACAGGGATGCCACGTTTAGTTGCAGCACTGCATACGTGGTTTGATGCTCAACTTTCCGACCATGGCATGGATGCCATGAAAGGTCACGACCACCATGGTGAAATGAAGAAGCCTTGATCGTTAAAATACTTGCAACACCAGAGGAGACAAGTGATGGACAAGCAACAGGAACACTGGGAAAAGGTCTATCAAACCAAGTCGCCGGATGCGGTGAGCTGGTTTCAAGAACACGCCACCCGTTCGTTTGAGATCATTCGGTCAATTGGCGAAACATCCGAGTCACAGATCATTGATGTAGGCTCAGGTGCGTCCACATTGTTGGATGATTTGCTGACTGGAGGATTCAAACATGTGTCAGTACTGGATCTTTCTGCAAGTGCGCTGGAAGTAGCGCGCAGGCGCCTTGGACCACTCGGTGAAAACGTGAGATGGATGACTGGCGACATTCGAACCGTGGACCTGCCTGAGCAGACTTATGACATCTGGCACGACCGCGCCGTCTTCCACTTCCTAACCGACCCAGCGGATCGAGTTGCTTACGTGCGCCAGGTTGTGAAGTCAGTCAAGCCCGGTGGCCATGTGATTGTGGCTACCTTTGCACCCGATGGTCCTGAGCAGTGCAGTGGTTTGC
>CALBWZ010000093.1 GCA_937893415.1 uncultured Comamonadaceae bacterium
GTACAAATAGTCTGCGCATGCGTTGCCATCAAGAAGCGCATCCATGGCGCGGCGCAAGTTGCGGCCAAATTTAGCGTTCATCACATCATCGCTGAGGTAAGTGATGTGGCCAATCATGCGGGCAATCCGCAAGCCTCTGCGGGGTAAGGTGTTGTGGGCGCGGTAGTGGCCGGCCAAGAAGTCTGGGTCCGTCACAATCGCTCGGCGCGCGACTTCGTTGAAAGCAATGTTTTCTGCGGTGAGGTTGGGCGCACTGGCCACAAGAACGGCATGGCGAACACGTTTTGGATATTGCAATGCCCAGCTCAAGGCTTGCATGCCGCCCAAGCTGCCGCCCATCACGGCGGCCAATTGATTAATCCCCAGCGCATCCAGCAAAACGGCTTGCGTGTTAACCCAGTCTTGCACAGTCACCACTGGAAAGTCTGCCCCCCACACCTGCCCAGTCGCAGGGTTTACAGTGGCCGGGCCGCTAGAGCCAAAGCACGAGCCAATGTTGTTAACGCCAATGACAAAGTATCGGTCTGTGTCCACTGGCTTGCCAGGGCCCACCATGTTGTCCCACCAACCCGTGCTCTTGCCATCTAAGCTGCCATCGGCGTTGGCATACACCCCAGCCACATGGTGAGACGCATTCAGTGCGTGACAAACCAGAACGGCGTTGCTGGCATCTGCATTGAGCTCGCCGTAAGTCTCGTAAGCCAAGGTGTAGCCGGCCAACACAGTGCCGCTGCGCATGGTCAGCGGTTTATCAACGTCTAGTGTTTTGGCAAGCGCTATTAAAGTCATGGCACAAAAAACCCAGTTAACCAAAAACGGCACCGGGTTGTACATTCACCTGACCCGTTTTTAGCTGCATTTATAAAACGCGCCCGCAAGCTGGAGCAAATCGGCGCAAGGTTTTCAGTATAGCAAGTGATAACTAGCCAAACCACGCCAAGGCATATGGCTTGCAAATCCAGTGCGCAGCCTTGGCGAATTTGGTAAAGTGCGCCTCGCAGAGCGCGCCACAGCTGCGCACACGTCGCACCATACGACAGCACAGACATTTTTTTCGCACCCAAGTGGCGCACTTATTGCTGCATTTTGGTGCAGCCGCGCCAACCGGCGCTTTCAGCACCAAAACAATGCCCCGCATTCAATTCTTAATTAGGCTTACTCGATGGACGCACCACAACAGGGCATGAACGCCTTATTTATTCTTTTAGGCGCCATTCTGGTGCTGGCCATGCATGCAGGCTTTGCCTTTCTTGAGCTGGGTACGGTTCGCAAAAAGAATCAAGTTAATGCCTTGGTGAAAATTTTGGTGGACTTCTCGCTTTCTACCGTGGTGTATTTTTTAGTTGGCTACGGCGTGGCCTACGGGACGCACTTTTTTGTAAGCGCGGAAACGCTGGCACAGCGCAATGGCTATGACTTAGTGAAGTTCTTTTTCTTGCTGACATTTGCCGCGGCGATTCCCGCCATCATTTCTGGCGGTATAGCGGAACGTGCCAAGTTTTGGCCCCAACTCATGGCAACTGCGGTGATTGTTGGTTTTGTGTATCCCTTCTTTGAGGGCATTGTGTGGAATGGCAACTTGGGCGTGCAAGCTTGGATTGAGTCGCTCACGGGCGCACCTTTTCATGACTTTGCCGGCTCGGTGGTGGTTCACGCCGTAGGTGGCTGGATTGCGTTACCGGCTGTGGTACTGCTGGGTGCGCGCTACAACCGCTACCGAAAAGACGGCTCTTTGAGCGCACACCCGCCTTCCAGCATTCCATTTTTAGCGCTGGGGGCATGGATTTTGTGTGTGGGTTGGTTTGGCTTTAACGTCATGAGCGCACAAACCATTGACAACATCAGCGGCTTGGTAGCGGTGAACTCCTTAATGGCCATGGTTGGCGGCACCTTGGCAGCGCTGGTTGTTGGTAAAAACGACCCAGGCTTTGTGCACAACGGCCCCTTGGCGGGTTTGGTCGCCGTGTGCGCAGGTTCAGACGTGATGCACCCCATTGGTGCTTTGGTAGTAGGTGCAGTGGCCGGCGGCATGTTCGTATGGTTGTTCACACAAGTACAAAACAAATTGAAAATAGACGATGTATTGGGCGTGTGGCCATTACATGGCTTGTGCGGCACATGGGGCGGTATTGCCGCCGGTATTTTTGGCAGCACCAGCTTGGGCGGCCTTGGCGGTGTGAACTTGGGTGCACAACTTATTGGAACGGCGTTGGGTGTGGCATGGGCCTTGTTAGCTGGTGTCGTTGTTTACGGCATCCTGAAGTACACGGTTGGTTTACGCATGTCAAACGAGGATGAGTTTCAAGGCGCTGACCTGGCCATTCATCACATCAGTGCCACGCCCGAACGTGAAGCGAGTTGGTGAAATCCACTTTCTAAGCTAGATGCCGCCATATTCCGAGCTCAAAAATGACGCCTCCAAAGCCAAAGTTAGCATTGCAGCCACACATTTGGCAGGTTTTAACACGTTTGCGCTTGATATTTCCGGTATTTCTTCACGTTTACCGTTATAGTTACCATGCGTAGCACAATGTGTTACGTGGATAGAGGTGATAGGTCAGTTTTGCGTGCCCGACGAAGTCAATTCAGTTTGTGCTTGCCGGACTTCCATCGCTAAGTAGTGTGTTTTTTTGAGGAGTCCCAGAATGGGCAACAAACTGTACGTCGGAAATTTACCTTACACGGTACGCGACGATGACCTGAGCCAGTCTTTCGGCGAATTCGGCACCGTAACAAGTGCAAAAGTAATGATGGAACGTGACACCGGTCGCTCTAAAGGCTTCGGCTTTGTAGAGATGGCTGATGATGCGCAAGCGCAAGCTGCCGTCAATGGCATGAACGGCCAAGCATTGGGCGGTCGCAACTTGGTGGTGAACGAAGCTCGCCCCATGGAGCCACGTCCACCACGTAGCGGCGGCGGCGGCTTCGGCGGCGGCGGCGGCGGCGGTAACGATGGTTTCCGCAGCCCCTACGGCGGCGGCGGTCGTCGTGATGGCGGTGGTGGTGGTGGTGGCGGCGGTGGCCGTGGCGGTTACTAAGCACTA
>CALBWZ010000094.1 GCA_937893415.1 uncultured Comamonadaceae bacterium
TCAATAACGTCTAAGCCTTTCTTCAGGTTATCGTCACTGATGGTTAATGGGCAAAACACCTTCAATACCTGGTCATTGGCACCACTGGTTTCAATGACCACGCCTTGCGCGAAACAGCGTTTGGCAATGGCGTTGGCAATGTCGCCGTTGATGCAGTCAATGCCTTGGAACATGCCGCGTCCCTTGGTGTCAAATCGCCCGCGTCCGTGGCGTGTCGCCATTTGGTCTAAGCGGTTGGATACCAAGCGGCCTTTTCGCTCTACGTCTTTGGCAAACACATCGTCAGACCAGTAGTGGGCCAAGGTGGCAGTGGCCGTGACAAAGGCCAAGTTGTTGCCCCTGAAGGTGCCGTTGTGTTCGCCTGGCGTCCATTGGTCTAGTTCGGGGCGCATCAGCACCACAGCCATAGGCAGGCCGTAGCCAGATATTGACTTGGACAAAGTCACGATGTCGGGCTTGATGCCAGCGTCCTCAAAGCTGAAGAACTTGCCGGTTCGTCCGCAGCCAGCTTGTATGTCATCAACAATCAGCAAGATGCTGTGGCGCTTACACACATCCGCCAGCGCGCGCAGCCATTCAGGGCTTGCTGCATTCACGCCGCCTTCGCCTTGCACCGTTTCAACAATCACAGCAGCTGGTTTGTCCACGCCGCTGCTGGCATCGCTTAAGGCTTTGTCCAAATACTGTGTGGTGTCTATGCCTTCACCCAAATAGCCGTCAAAGGGCATGCGCGTGATGCCGCCCATGTCAATGCCTGCGCCGCCTCTGTGGTGGCTGTTGCCTGTGGCTGCCAACGCGCCCAAGCTCACGCCATGAAAGCCGTTGGTAAACGAGATGATGTTGGTGCGTCCGGTCACTTTACGGGCCAGTTTCATAGCGGCTTCAACCGCATTGGTGCCGGTAGGACCTGTGAATTGAATTTTGTAGTTCAAGCCGCGGGGCTCAAAAATAAAGCTGCGCATGGCGTGTAAAAAATCAGCCTTTGCGCTGGTGTGCATGTCCAAGCCGTGTGTGACGCCGTCTTGCTCAATGTATTTCAACAGCGCATCTTTGAGGTGGCGGTTGTTGTGACCGTAGTTGAGCGTGCCTGCACCAGACAAAAAGTCCAAGTAGGCGTTGCCTTGGTCGTCGTAAAGCCATTCACCTTGGCTGCGTTCGAAGACAACGGGGAAAGAGCGGCAGTAGCTGCGGACCTCTGATTCAGTGCTTTTAAAAATATCCATGGCGGTTTGTCCTTTCGGTTGGAGAGTGGTGGCGCGCAAACAGGCGCGCGGCGATACTGGCCCGCGAAGTGGGGCCTGTTGAAAAAAGTGGGGTAGTCAGCCTGGCGTGAGCTCAGGCATGGCACGCGAGTTGGCGTGCTCTTGCGCATCGACTGCGCTGGCGTGCGTGGAATTGGCCAGCGCACCTGGTGCAATTGGTCCAACGGTCAGAACATGCTCAGTGGGTGCTGAACCACCAAAGTGCGCGATGTGCTCAAACAACACGTCGGTGCGTGTAGGCGCAGCAAGTTGCTTGGCAAAACGTTCAAACAAGGCCCAAGACGCTGTGTTGTTGGCGGTGATGCTGGTTTGCAAGTGTGTTACCGAAGTCTGGGATTGGTTGGTCAACAGGTGCGCCATCAAGTGGGACAACAACTGCAAACCGAGACCTTGGCCCCTGGCTTGTTTGTCTACGGCGACTTGCCATACAAACAAAGTATGTGGGTCATTTGGCAGGCGGTAGCCAGTGATGCTGCCAATCAGTTGTGGCTCTAGCCCAGCGCTTGCTTGTTGCCAAGCGCCCATGCTGGTAGCACCAAAGTGTGACGCCTGCAACAAATTGCAATACAGGGAGTTTTCATCCAGAGGTTTGCACGACGCCACGAGGGCATGCAGCGCCTGACCATGCTCGGCACGCAAGGGCACAAATGCAACTGTAGATGCAGCGACCATTCCAGTGGGCTGCTCAGATAACAATAAAGATTTAATCAAACTAAACGGATGCCGGCGTGTCACGCGTTTGTGAAGTAGGGCATCAAAGTAACCAACACGCCAATAGTCTATACAACTCTTGGTTATTTTGTGGTTGATACTTAGATTTTTTCTGATATGAGGATGGGGTTGACAAGCCCGTATTCCACACAAAAGGTCATTGCTTAAGGGTTTTACCTAGGCAGTAGCAGCCTGTTCAACACACAACAGCCGAGGCTCAACAGCTTCAAAACGACCCTTTAACCCTTTTGCCAGCTAGGGTATTGGGTTATTTTCGCTGCCGAAATGCCGCTGGCGAGTGGCCGGTGTGCTGTCTAAAAGCCCTAATGAAGCTTTTCTCGTTGGCAAAGCCGCAGTGGCTGGCGACTTGTTTAATGGGCCAGTTGTGGGTCAACAGGGCCAGGCGCGCCAGTGTCATAGCGTGCTGGGTTTTGAGTTGTTGCCAGCTGGCGCCTTCTTCTTGCAACTGTCGGTATAGGCTGCGTGTGGACATGTTCAACCGGTTGGCCAAGTCGTCTGCTGTGGGCGCTGGGCGGTCGCTGCCCAGCAGTTGCTGCACTTGTTGCACCAGCAAGCGGTCGCGCCGGTAGTGGCGGACGGTTAGTGGCAGAGCACGTTGCAGCATGGTGTTTAAGGCCAACTCGTCTCTGCGCAGCGGCAAGTCTAAATAGTTACTGGCCAAAGTCATGTGGGTGTGGCTTGCGCCAAACGTCACGGGACATTGAAACAGAACGTCATAGGCCGCAGCGTGCGCAGGTTCAGTAAATGCAAACGATGCGCTGTGCAAGCTCAGGCGAGAGTCAACCGCCCAGCTGGCAAAGCCCAGCATGTTGCGCAGCAAGGTGACATGGCAAAACTCTTGCAATGTGGGCTCAACGCCTAGGTCGGTGATGGTGATGTCTATCAGCGCATCAGGTCGAGGCGTGATGTGCAGCGCCACCAATGATGTGAGCAAGCCGTGGTGGCGGCTCCAGCGCCGCATGGCAATGCCAAGATTATTAGCGCCCATCGATGCCCTGGCCAACATGCCATAGCTGCCCCAAGGCAGCGCGCGCTCAAACCAACCCAAGGCTTCGTCATTGAGGGCCCGCATGGCCCATTCACTGGCCACTTCCATTTGCGCCGCGGTGATGGTGGCCAAGGGTTGCTCAAGCTGGTCTGGCGTAATCTGTGCTTTTTCTAGCCACGCGTTGAGTGGCAGCAGAGATTTACTTAAGGCGCGTGCCATGCCTCTTACAAAAGCCATGGGTGTCACAGATTGACCCATCAGCAGTTTGGCTGATACAGTTTGCGCGGGTGGTTTGTGGCTGATCATGGAATTATTATATTGGCATGATTTGCAACCTATGCGGCCTAACAAGTGCTGTGCGCTGGCGTAAGCTGGTGGTTTGTACAGAACTGTTAGACCCGTAGGACACAGCCATGCCCCAATTGCGCAGCCAACTCAACCCCAGAAGTGCAGACTTCCAAGCCAACGCCGCAGCCATGCACGTGCTGGTTGACGACTTAAAAGCCGTTACCCGTCAAACCACGGCCGGTGGCGGCGATGCAGCCAAAGCCAAGCATGTAGCGCGTGGCAAACTGCTGCCGCGTGACCGCGTACAAACACTGTTAGACCCAGGCTCACCGTTTTTGGAGTTGTCGCCTATGGCCGCTTACAACATGTACGACAACGCGGCTCCAGCAGCGGGTGTGATTACAGGCATTGGCCGCATCAATGGTGTGGATTGCATGGTGGTGTGCAATGACGCCACGGTCAAGGGCGGCACCTACTTTCCCATGTCTGTGAAAAAGCATTTGCGCGCCCAAGAAGTGGCGCAGCAAAACAACTTGCCCTGTGTGTATTTGGTGGACTCTGGCGGCGCCAACTTGCCCCAGCAAGACGAGGTGTTTCCTGACCGAGATCACTTTGGTCGTATCTTCTTTAACCAAGCCAACATGAGTGCCCAAGGCATTGGCCAAGTGGCTGTGGTCATGGGCAGTTGCACGGCAGGCGGTGCGTATGTACCCGCAATGAGTGACGAAACCATTATTGTGAAAGAACAAGGCACTATCTTTTTAGGTGGCCCACCATTGGTAAAAGCCGCCACGGGTGAGATTGTGAGTGCAGAGGATTTGGGCGGCGGCGATGTGCATACCCGCTTGTCCGGGGTGGCCGACCACTTGGCGCAAGACGACCGCCATGCGCTGGCCTTGGCGCGACGGGCCGTTGCCAACCTCAACGTCACCAAAACCATGCAAGGCGCGTTTAAAACGCCCTTGCCGCCGCAGCTGGCTGCCAGCGCTCGCATCGGCTCCCTCGAGGCCTATCAGGC
>CALBWZ010000095.1 GCA_937893415.1 uncultured Comamonadaceae bacterium
CTGAGCCCGCCTTGCCCCAAGCCCAGATGGATTTCTGGGGCAGCAGTGTGCGCAAGCTCAACGGCGAAGACTTGCCTATGAGCCCTTATCTGGGACGTCCTTTGCTGGTTAATTTCTGGGCCACGTGGTGTCCACCGTGTGTTGAGGAGTTGCCGCTAATTGAGCGTTATTTTCAGCAACATCGCGCAACGGCTGCTGTTTTGGCCATCGCTGTTGACAACACGCCAGCCGTGCAACAGTTTTTGCAACGTTTGCCGCTGAGCTTTGACGTTGGTATTGCCGGCATGCAAGGTGTGGCTCTATCCAAGAGCTTGGGCAATGCAGGCGGCGGACTTCCTTTTTCTCTTATGTTTAATAGAAAAGGTCTTGTTACGCACCAAAAAGTCGGTAAATTAGAGGCGCAAGATTTGGATGAGTGGTTCAGGGTTTCTTAACATGGCCTGTGCGTGCGGGTGGTCTATAAGCGGTTTATGTGTAACCTTTTGTTGCTAATAGACATTAAAAACATTCTTCGTAAGCTGGTAGACTTTTTCTCTCACAGCAGTTGTGCGTGATTTGAGCGCCCATTCTCAAGTACACTGCGCTTCACTAGCCACGTGTTTATGACGCGGCCCACCTGTGCCGACGTGTGCTTGTGCAGGCTATCAATTTATACCAAAGGGTACAGCTGTTGTTTGCCATTGCTGCAGGCAAGGCTTGGCACCCAACCCTTGCATCATTAAGAGGAATGACTATGGATTTACGCAAACTTAAAACGTTGATTGATTTGGTATCGGAGTCGAACGTCTCTGAACTGGAAATTACAGACACCGAAGGCAAAGTGCGCATTGTCAAAAGTGACCCTCATGCCGCCGCCGCTTACATGATGAGCGCCCCGCCTATGCAGGCCATACAAGCTGCTGCGCCAGTCCCAGCAGCTGCGCCTGTTGCGCCACCTCCTGTTGTCCCATCTGGGCACGAGTTGAAGTCACCAATGGTAGGAACCTTCTACCGCGCATCAAGTCCAGGTGCAGAGCCTTTTGTGAGCGTTGGTACCAAAGTGAAAGCTGGCGAGCGCATGTGTATTGTTGAAGCCATGAAGATTCTGAATGAGATTGAAGCGGATCACACCGGCACCATTACCAAGGTGTTGGTGGAAGATGGCCAGGCAGTTGAGTATGGTCAAGTGCTGTTTGTCATCGAGTAAGCGCGTATGTTTAAGAAAATACTGGTTGCCAACCGAGGCGAAATAGCCCTACGCATTCAACGCGCATGTCGCGAAATGGGCGTGAAGGCCGTGATGGTGTATTCAGAAGCAGACAGAGATGCCAAATACGTCAAATTAGCCGACGAGGCGGTTTGTATTGGCCCCGCATCTGCCACGCACA
>CALBWZ010000096.1 GCA_937893415.1 uncultured Comamonadaceae bacterium
TCACGCTAAGATGCCACCGTCGCTGTGGCCATCTTTTATTCAGCTGCCAGTGGCAATTGATAAAACGCTGGATCAAGAAAAAACACCTGCCGATGAATACACCTACTGGTACAACTGATGGCTGATCAGGCCTTTTAAAACTGTGCTTCGCTATAAAAAAATATGCTTATTCGGTGCTGTAGTGGCTGTATTTACGCTTGGCATATGGGGTGGGGTGAGATATGTGTTACCAACGCAACCACAAATTACAAAACGTGTTGTGGCGCAGTCCTTGCATTGTGCGCTGCCATCTCAAAGTGCCGCAAGTCCGCATCCCGGCATGGTCTGGGTGCCTGGTGGACGCTTTGAGTTTGGCGACAACGTTTATCCAGAGGAACTGCCAGTGCGCAGTGTCGCTCTCGCAGGTTTCTGGATGGACCGCACCGAAGTTACCAACGACGATTTCGCCCAATTCGTGAGTGCCACAAGCTACGTCACTGTGGCCGAGCGTGCGGTAGATTTAAATCTGTACCCCAATTTACCGCCCGATATGCAACTCCCCGGCGCGGTTGTGTTCACCTCGCCCAACGCTGTAAGCGAACAAAGCAGGCTCACCCAGTGGTGGCGCTACACACCAGGTGCGCAATGGCGTCACCCCTACGGGCCTAACAGCGATATTCTCGAACGCGGCGCATACCCGGTTGTTGCCGTTGTATTTGAAGACGCCAATGCTTACGCCTTGTGGCGTGGTCGCGCACTGCCTACCGAAGCGCAGTGGGAATGGGCTGCACGCGCAGGCCAAGTTCGCACCGGTCAAGACCACGCCCAACCCCAGGCCGCCAACACGTGGCAAGGCCTGTTTCCCGTCATCAACACCCAGGAAGACGGCTTCGTCCAATTGGCCCCAGTCGGTTGCTACCCCGCCAACGGTTTAGGTTTGTGGGACATGATTGGCAACGCTTGGGAACTAACGGCTGATGCCTACACGCCTGACCACTCCCAAGTTCATGAAGAAAGTGGTATCCCCATTGCCTCCAATGTTCACCGCAGCGCTGCTACCGGGCAGCGCGTCATTAAAGGAGGCTCCTACTTGTGCGCGCCCAACTACTGTGCCCGCTATCGCTCCAGTGCTCGCCAGCCTCAGGATGAGGATCTGGGTACATCCCACGTGGGTTTCCGTACCATTTTGAATACCTCTGGCCCATGACGACGCAGCTGACCACAACAACCTACAGCCACCGTCGAAAATGGCGTCTAACTCGCTGGTTGTTGAGCTTATTCAGCGTGTCGCTTATTGTTGTGTTTGGTGTGTTGGTAGCCAAATCGGAGTACATCGTGCTCGGTGCTGAAGGCTATATGTATGGCTACCCGTTGGTCATCATGGACATCACCCGTGCCAATGGCTCGCAAAATATTGGTCCCGTAAATCAGCTGCGTCGGGTACGCCAATTTCCTAGCCCCCAGTTCCGTGATGTTGTTCGCCCAAACGTAGACACACTGTACACAAACGCCTTTATCGACATGGACCAAGGGCCGTGGGTGTTCACATTGCCGCCCAATTCGCAACGTTACGAATTGATGGCGTTTCTGGATGCATGGACCGATGTGTTCGCAGCGCCAGGCACGCGCACTACAGGCACCCAAGGAGGGGAGTTTCTTTTGGTGGGTCCGCACTGGCAGGGCGTGACCCCTGAGTCGCTCACACTGCTGCGCTCACCTACGCGCATGGTCTGGCTAATTGGGCGCACTCAAACCCACGGGCCTTCCGACTATCAGCTGGTGCACCAGTTGCAAGATGGTTTGCATTTTCAGAGTCTGACTGACTGGCTGGCTGGCAGCGAGCGAGAAACCCCTCCTTGGCAAGCAGCACTTGAGCGCCCTGTTGCACCGCTAGAGCAGATGCGGGCCATGAAAACTGAGATCTTTTTTACCCGACTTGCCAAGTTGATGACAGACAACCCACCCAAAGCGGCTGATGCCCCCTTAGTTCTTAAACTCCTGCGCATTGGTGTGGCCCCAGGGGCACCGCCGCAATGGGTTTGGCTAGACCGCTTGTGTGTGGCACTGGGTCGACGTATTGCCGATTGGAAGGTGGCCCAGGAGCTGAGCCGGTCGCATGGTCAGGTGGGGGCCTGGATCACGCCGCCCGCAATGCTTGGCAACTACGGCACCCACTACAACATCCGCGCGGTGGTATCAATGATAGGCCTAGGTGCCAACCTACCGATTGACGCCACCTACCCCAACACTCGGGTCGACGCGCAAGACCGGGCGCTGCACGGGGACCACAGCTACCAGCTGCATTTTGCGGCCGATCGTCTACCACCTGTGAGCGCGTTCTGGTCAGTGACGGCTTACGGGGAAGACGATTACTTAATAGAGAACTCCGAACAGCGTTATGCACGCGCAAGTCATGACGATTTGCATTACAACCCTGACGGATCACTTGATTTGTGGGTGCAAGCACAAGCGCCCGTTTGCAAGGATCAGCGCAACTGGTTGCCAGTCAAAGCGGGTAAGGGTTTTTCATTGAATGCACGGCTTTATGGGCCGCAAGCTCAAGCGCTGGATGGACGATGGCAAATGCCGGCGATTGAGCGTGTCGATTAATGAGTTACGTGATGCATTTGTCAGTTTGAGCGCCATGCTTTAGATTACCGATTTAGCGACACGCTTTTTAGCAGCTATTGATATCGGAATGTGTTGCTGAATTAAGTATTGACCGATGATTGTTTTGAAAAATGCGACTGCCTGCTGCGTACTATTGGGGCGGTTAAGCGCTTGGTGGCTGCCCACAATCGCTAGGTAAAAAAGCGCTGCCAATTCATGTGCCACTTTTGGATTCTGGGTGAGTGTTAAAAACTTCTGTTCGAACAAGCGCATGCGCAAACTATCTACCTCAGCCAGCATGCTCGCTATTGCCGGCTCGCGCCGTCCTAGCGAACGCAGAGCCAATTCAAAGCGGGTATTCTCTAAGTCGCTACCAGCGCTTGCAAAAGCCACTTCGAGCAAACGTTCTAAATCTACCTTAGGGTCGCCAGAAGCTTGAGCTTGTAAGTTTAAATCACGCTCTATTTCCCGCATGTGCCAGCGATCAAGAAGGACCTTAATTAGGTCAGCATGGTCGGTGAAGTGCCAGTAAAAACTACCCCGGGTAACGCCAAGTTTTTCGGCAAGCACCAGCACCCTTACTCCACCAAAGTCGCCATCTACAACGGCCTTAAATGCAGCATCTAGCCAGTCGTCGCGTGTCAAACGTGAGTTCGCTGGCTGTGGGCTGTTTTTTTTCGAGGGCACGAAATCTCCTAATTTTTTAACAAATCTTGGAACAATTTGCCACTTGTTCTTTCTTTCTTTAAAGATAACAGAAAAAATATTATCAACTAGACCGACTAAAAATAAGTGTAGCTATCGGTCACAAATTAAGAGAAAAATTAGTGTAAACCCTAAAAGACATGAGTGTATGGTGAAAGTAAACTGACTTCACAAATACATCAGTGTATGGCCAAGGGCTGAACAAGCTTGATGAAATACTGTGCTGTTGAATCCCATTATTAATAGATAAAAAACACTTCCGATATATTGGAGTTTAAGACATGAAAAACAGCGTTGACCAAGCCAACTTACTGCATGTTTTTAGTG
>CALBWZ010000097.1 GCA_937893415.1 uncultured Comamonadaceae bacterium
TGCTCTATCTCGGATGGGTACAAGTTGAAACCGCCAGAAATAATCATGTCGCGTTTGCGGTCAACAATATAAACAAAACCGTCTGCGTCTTTCAAGCCAACATCGCCTGTGTGGTGCCAGCCAAATGTTGACGCCTGCTCAGTCGCTTCAGGGTTGTTGTAATAGCCCTTCATGACCAGGTTGCCACGGGTCACAATTTCACCAGCTTGTTCTGGCCCTAGCAGGTTGCCTTCATCGTCCATGATCTCCACTGGCGTGAATACCGTTGGCCTACCGCAGCTTTGTAAGCGGCGCTCCAAGCTTGGGTTGCCGACCACATCGTGGTCTTGTGGCGACAAAAATGTACACAACATGGGCGACTCAGCCTGCCCATAAGTCTGAGCCATGACTGAACCAAAAATCGCTATGGCCTCTTTCAGCTTTTCGCTGGACATGGGCGCAGCAGCGTAAATAAAGTACTTGAGCGACTGGTAGTTAAACGCACGCACCTGCGGGTGCGCCAACATGGCGTAGATAACCGTTGGCGGTAAAAAGAGTGTGGTGACGCGGTGCGTTTGAATGGCTTGCATGATGGCCAGTGGGTCGGCACGCGGCACAATCACTTGTGTTGCACCCATAGCCAACAACGGAAACGCTATGCTGCCAGCCGCGTGGGTCATGGGCGCCGCTATCAGGTGCACTGGCGGCTCGTCATCGTGCATGTAAGCGCAGAAATTCGCAATCATGGTGGTGAAATTTAAATGGGTCAGCATCACCCCTTTAGATCGGCCGGTGGTGCCGCCAGATGGCCAAATTGCCGCCACGTCGTCAGGTTTGGCAGGGATGTAGGGTGCGGGGGCACTGAAGCCCTTTAGCCAGTCTTGCAACCACGGGTCAACGCCGTTGGCCCTGTCCACGCAAACAAAGCCTTTGATACCTGGCGCACCTTGACGAACAGCGTCCATGTCTTTGTCAAAGCTGCTGTGGTAGAAAATCCAATCGCAATCATTGCTATCCAGTATGTAGATGTTGTCGTCTAGGGAGTTGCGTGCGTTGAGCGGCATCCATGACATACCCGCGCGCAATATACCCAAAATACACGTGAATGCATCCATGTCGTTGGGGCTCAGCACCGCGCCTACCTGTAGAGGTTGCATGCCGTTGGCTATCAGGCCATTGGCTATACGGTGCGTGCACTCACTGGTTTCTGTAAAGCTCAGACTGCGCGCGCCATCAATCAGGCAAGCGCCTTGGGGGTTGCGGCGCACGCCACGGTCAAAGTAATCAATCAGTCTCATAGATAGGCTCCAAACATACATGCTGTACGGCTATGGCTTTTACCTTCTTTTATGCAGAGGCTTTTGCGAACACCAACACATACTAATGTTTAAATGCGCCACCCGTATGGTCATAGTGGTCACCTTGGCGGCAACGCTATGTCAAGGCCAGCCCTACACTTATGTGATTGATACATAGAGGCTTTGGCCTCATTTTGAAAGTCGCCACATGACATCTCCTACCCAAGGCTTACAGCTCACCTCCACCGTTCATGACAACGGCACTTTACATATTGTGGTTCAACACCAAACGCTGGCACAACCCGCCGACGATGAAGTGATGATTGAGGTACAGGCCACACCACTGAACCCATCAGACATAGGTCTTCTATGCGGTGCAGCAGACATGTCTACCGCAGTTAACCAGCCCGGACAACGCGCCATCAGCGCCCAGATACCAGAACGTGCCATGCCTGCCATGGCTGGGCGAATGAACCAAGTCTTGCCAGTGGGCAATGAAGGTGCGGGACGCGTGATTGCCGCTGGAAATTCTGAGGCGGCGCAAGCCCTGATGGGCAAGACTGTGGCCGTCTTGGCTGGTGGCATGTATGCGCAATACCGTACCGTCAAGGCAGGCGATTGTTTGTTATTGCCGGACGGCATCACACCAGCCCAAGGGGCTTCATGTTTTGTCAACCCACTAACCGCGCTGGGCTTTGTGGAGACCATGAAGCGCGAGGGTCACACCGCCATGGTTCACACGGCGGCGGCGTCCAACCTTGGACAAATGCTCAACAAAATTTGCCTAGCCGATGGCATAGACCTGGTCAATATCGTTAGACAACCTGCCCAAGCCGAATTGCTAAGAGGTCTAGGTGCCCGCTACGTGTGTGACAGCAGCGCAGCGAGCTTTATGGAAGATCTCACCGCCGCCATGATTGCCACAGGCGCCACCATTGGCTTTGATGCGACCGGCGGCGGCACGTTGACCAACCACATTTTGCGTGCCATGGAAGCGGCATTAAGCCAAGACGCATCGACCTACAGCCGCTACGGCTCATCCGTTAAAAAACAGGTGTATGTGTATGGCAACTTGGACCTGAGCCCCACACAACTGACACGCAGCTACGGCATGGCGTGGTCTGTTGGTGGCTGGTTGGTGTTCCCGTACCTGCAGCAACTGGGCGAAGACACCAATATCACGTTGCGCAAACGCGTTGTGGACGAGCTCACCACCACATTTGCCAGCCATTACGCACAAGAAATCAGCTTGAGTGAGGTGGTGGATTTGACGCAAGCTCAAGCCTACTACCAGCGCGCAACCAGCAGCAAGTTTTTGATCAACCCCAGCAAGGGCTAAACCAGGCCGCACCAAGCCAAGCCACACGCGTCCCGTCTGCAGGTGGCAGTCCAGCGCACCCACCATGGCCACGTTTGCACCCCCCTGCCCGCCCCTGCCCCAGAGCAGACCCGGCAGGGGTACTTAAGGAGTCTCAGTGGCTTGATCTTGGAGCCAAAGACCTGCCCTGGGTGGAGAACTCGCTCATCAGCATGGGGGCGGTCGAGACCGTTGGTGCCGTGCGGACCCCGGTTCAACACTGCGGCCGAATTGGCCTGACGCTGTGACCAAGCTTGGGAACACACTGCTGGTTCGACGGTGGCATTCGCAGGCTGTGCATACCGGATGTGAGCGGCTTGCCACACACCAGTTTGCCGCTGGCAACCCGCGGGGGCTTGCCTTTGGATATCTCACGGCTAAGCCCCAAAACTTGCGAGCGCTGCTAAGTCAAACTTGGCTAACGACCATGCGCCTAGCCCATTAACCTCGCAGCACCAAACAAAGCTTTCATTTTTTTCCCGGCCACTCAGCTTGGCCAATACCGGGCACGCACCAGTTGTTTGTAGAGCTTGCCCGTTGGGTGACGAGGCAGTGCGGGGTCAAAGTCAATGCTTTTGGGACACTTGTAACCGGCCAAATGCGCTTTGCAATAGGCCAGTAGTTCTGCAACCAACGCTGGTCCGGCATCGGTTTCAGCTAGCAACTGCACAACTGCTTTCACATCTTCCCCAAAGTCCTCGCTGGGCACGCCTATCACCGCCACATCGGCTACCGCAGGATGGCCGATAAGAATGGCTTCAATCTCTTGAGGGTAAATATTGACGCCACCTGAGATGATCATAAAAGCACGCCTGTCTACCAGCGTCAGGTAGCCCTGGTGGTCAACTTTGCCAATGTCACCCAAGGTTGACCAGCCCAAACTGTTGCGGGTTTGAGCCGTTCGCTCAGGGTCGTTGTGGTACGTAAACTCAGGGCCTTCGGAAAAATAAACCAGCCCAGTTTCGCCCACCGCAAGCTCCAACCCG
>CALBWZ010000098.1 GCA_937893415.1 uncultured Comamonadaceae bacterium
GCAGCTGGCTGCCAGCGAGTTGTACGGCGTGATTCCAACCGATACGCGCAAGCCTTTTGATGTGCGCGAAATCATTGCGCGCGTGGTTGACGACAGCGCCTTTGATGAATTCAAGGCACGCTTTGGTGTCACCTTGGTATGTGGCTTTGCCTACATAGAAGGGATGCCCGTGGGCATTGTTGCCAACAACGGTATTTTGTTTTCTGAGTCTGCGCAAAAAGGCGCACACTTTATTGAGCTGTGTTGCCAGCGCAAAATCCCATTGGTTTTTTTGCAAAATATCACCGGCTTTATGGTCGGTCGTAAAGTGGAGAACGAAGGCATTGCCCGCCATGGCGCAAAGATGGTCACGGCGGTGGCTTGCGCGCAAGTGCCCAAGTTCACCATCATCATTGGCGGCAGTTTTGGCGCAGGCAATTACGGCATGTGCGGGCGAGCGTTTAGCCCACGTTTTTTGTGGATGTGGCCCAACGCGCGTATCAGCGTGATGGGCGGTGAGCAAGCCGCAGGTGTCTTGGCAACGGTCAAGCGTGACGGCATTGAGGCCAAAGGCGGCAGCTGGACGGCTGAGGAAGAGGCCGCTTTTAAAGCGCCCATACAGCAGCAATACGAAGAGCAAGGCCACCCATATTTTGCCACGGCAAGATTGTGGGATGACGGCGTGATTGACCCCATAGACACCCGCCGTGTATTGGCGCTGGGCTTAAGCGCGGCACAGAACCAACCCATTCCAGACACACGCTTTGGCGTGTTTCGCATGTGAGGCAGTCATGACACAAACTAACAATACTTTAGATATTCGCCGCGAAGGTGGGGTGGTTCACGTCTACCTCAATCGCCCCGATGTGCGCAACGCCTTCAACGACGACGTCATTGCTGAGCTGACCCGCACCTTTCAGCAACTGGCGCTTGACGACAGCTTGCGTGCGGTGGTGTTGGGTGGACACGGCAAGGCTTTTTGCGCAGGCGCTGACTTGGGCTGGATGCGCGCCATGGCGGATTACAGCTGGGAGGACAACCGCACCGATGCACAGGCCTTGGCCGATATGCTGTGGACCGTTTACACCTGCCCGGTGCCTGTGATTGCCAGGCTCCATGGGGACTGCTATGCCGGCGGTGTGGGCTTGGCGAGTGTGTGCGACATACGCGTAGGCGTTACAGGTGTGCAGTTGTGTTTGAGCGAAGCCAAGCTAGGCTTGATGCCAGGCACGATTGCCCCCTATGTGGTGCGTGCAATGGGTGAAGTGGCCGCCAAGCGCTACTGTGTGACGGCAGAGCGTTTTGACGCCGACACGGCCAAGGGCTTTGGCATGCTGCACGAAGTGGTGGGTGCAGAGCAACTAGACGCCACCATACAAGGCCTGCTTGATGCCATTACCGCCAACGGGCCCAAAGCCACACGTGCCTGCAAGGCCTTGGTGCAAGAAGTGGCTGGTGTGGCCAACACACCGGCGCTGCGCGCTCGAACCGCCACGCTGATTGCCGATATTCGAGCCACCGATGAGGGGCGCGAAGGCGTCCAGTCATTTCTCAATAAACGCAAGCCCAATTGGCGTGATGACGCAGCTGTGTCCACCCCAACCAGTGAGGCTAAGTGAGGCTTAGAACCATGTCCCAATTTACAAAAATTCTCATTGCCAACCGAGGTGAAATTGCATGTCGTGTGGCCGCCACCGCGCGTCGCATGGGCATACAAACAGTTGCTGTGTATTCGGATGCAGATACCAACGCCCAGCACGTCAAGGCCTGCGACCAAGCCGTGCACATTGGCGGTAGTGCCCCAGCTGATAGCTACTTACAGTGGCAGCGTATGTTGGATGCAGCCTTGGCGACTGGCGCACAAGCGGTGCATCCAGGCTATGGTTTTTTAAGTGAGAACGCAGACTTTGCAACGGCCTGCGCCGCAGCAGGGCTGGTGTTCATTGGCCCTAAGCCTGAGTCTATTCAGGCCATGGGCTTAAAGGCACGCAGCAAGCGATTGATGGCGCAAGCGGGTGTGCCCCTGGTGACGGGATACCACGGCGACA
>CALBWZ010000099.1 GCA_937893415.1 uncultured Comamonadaceae bacterium
CTCTTGCATGCCATGCAAGCGCTCTCCCAGCTGAGCTATACCCCCACAATGTGTGACACCTGACGCACAACTTTCGTTGCAAGCCGCTGTGCAGTACAGCCACTGAGTATAAAACAATTTTTAGGCTTCTTTGAGCTTGGTCACCACATTTTTTTTATCAAACAATGCGAGCATTGCATCGACCGATGGCGTGTTGGGCGTCCCCAGCATCAGCACGCGCACAGGCATGGCCAATTGGGGCATTTTCAAACCATGTTCAGCCAGCGTGGCTTTGATGGCCGCAGCAATAGCATCTTTGTTCCACTCACTGACATCCAACTTGTCTGCCAAGCTTGCAAGCGAGGGCTTTATAGCTTGCGTAACGTGCTTGGACATGTCCTCGTCAGACGCAAGCGCAGGCGTGTAGTACGCTTTCGCCCAGTCTGCTAAAACCACCAGGGTGTCGCAGCGGTCTTTAAACAATGCACAAATACCAATGAGACGCGCATCTGGCTCAGCTTGTATGCCCTCAAATTGCAAGCGCTGTGCCACCATGGCAGCAAGCGTTGCGTCTGCGGTAGATTTGATGTGCTGCGCATTGATCCAACGCAGCTTGGCATCATCGAGTTGTGAGGCACTGCGCCCCAAGTGGTCTAAGTTAAACCACGCCAAAAACTGCTCAGTGCTGAACACCTCGTCGTCGCCATGGCTCCAACCCAGTCGGGCCAAATAGTTCACAACGGCTTGGGGCAAGTAGCCTTCGTCGCGGTATTGCGTGATGGCCTTTGCGCCGTTGCGCTTGCTCATCTTTTCACCGGCTTCATTCAGCACAGTGGGCAAGTGCGCATACACAGGCGGTGTGTAACCCAAGGCCGTCAAAATATTTATTTGGCGCGGCGTGTTGTTGACATGGTCATCGCCACGAATAACGTGGGTAATGGCCATATCCATGTCATCAACCACCACGCAAAAGTTGTAGGTGGGCGTGCCATCAGGGCGTGCAATCACCAAGTCGTCTAGCTCGGCATTGGCAATTTCAATCAGGCCTTTGACCTTGTCGGTCCAAGCCACCACGCCGTCTGTCGGGTTTTTGAAACGCCACACAGGCTGCACGTCGTCTGGCACAGTTGGCAGGGTCTTGCCAAGTTCTGGGCGCCACAAACCGTTGTAGCGTGGCTTTTCTTTGGCCGCCATTTGCTCGTCACGCAGCGCGTCCAGCGCCTCTTTCGACATGTAGCAGGGGTAAATTAGATCAGCCTCTTTAAGCTGAGCCAACACCTCACGGTAACGTTCCATGCGCTGCATTTGGTAAAATGGACCTTCATCAGGCGTTAGCCCAAGCCACTCCATGCCCTGCAAAATAACATCCACAGAGGCCTGCGTAGAGCGGGCTTGGTCTGTGTCTTCAATGCGCAATATAAAGTCACCACCTTGGCTACGGGCAAAAGCCCACGGGTACAAAGCCGAACGAATATTACCCAGATGAATAAAGCCTGTGGGAGACGGTGCAAAGCGGGTGCGCACGCGCACAGCACTGCCACGTGTTGAAGCAGTGGGGGAGCTAGCATCAGATGTGGTCATGAATCAGGCGCAGCCTATAGCCATTGCGCGTTGTATGTCGTTTTGTAAATCGGGCATGTGCTCTAGGCCTACTGCCACACGGATGAGTGACTGGCCCACGCCAGCGTTGGCGCGCTGCGCGTCGCTCAAGCGGCCATGTGACGTACTAGCGGGGTGCGCCACCAACGTTTTTGTATCACCCAAATTGGTGCACAACTTGGCCAACTGCATGGCGTTCAGTGTGGCAAAGGCTTTGGCCCTGCCCTCTTGCGCGTTGTTGGCTTTAAGCGAAAACGACAACACCGCTCCCCCCAAGCCGCCTTGTTGACGCATAGCGAGTTCGTGTTGAGGGTGACTGTTTAAACCCGGGAAAAAAACTTGATCCACCGCGTCTTGCGTTTGTAACCACTGGGCCAACGCCAGGGCATTGCCAGACTGGGCACGCATGCGGATACCCAAAGTTTCTAGACCCTTCAGCACCACCCAGGCGTTAAAGGGGGATAAAGTCATGCCCGCGCTGCGAATAACTGGGCTGAACACCTTGCTGACCAGCTCCTCAGATGCACACAGGGCCCCCGCCATCACACGACCTTGCCCGTCGAGGTACTTGGTACCCGAATGCGTCACGATATCAGCGCCAAACTCAACAGGGCGTTGCAAAATAGGAGTCGCAAAACAATTGTCAACTGCCAGCAATGCACCCGCTTTGTGTGCAATATCCGCCAGCGCAGCAATGTCACATACATCAGTGAGTGGGTTGGTAGGTGTTTCGGCAAACAACAACTTGGTGGTGGGCTGCACAGCCGCAGCCCATTGCGAGACATCGGTTTGAGAGACAAACGACGTGGTAACACCAAACTTGGCGAACTCGGTACCGATGAGTTTGATGGTGGAGCCAAACATGGAGTGCGAGCAAATAACGTGGTCGCCACTTTTAAGCAAACCCATGCACATCAACAAAATAGACGACATACCAGTTGATGTAGCGATAGCAGCTTGCGTGCCTTCCATGGCCGCCAAACGCTGCTCAAAGCTGCTCACCGTTGGGTTGCCCAAGCGCGAGTAGGTGTAACCCTCTTCCTCACCTGCGAACCTTGCTGCGGCCACTTCGGCGCTGGGCTGGACATAGCCGCTGGTCAGAAACAAGGCTTCCGCATTTTCACCGTATTGGCTAGGGGGCATGCCAGTGTGCTGGGCATGGGTTTCTGCATGCCAGCTTGAGGTATCGGGAAGGGGGGGCGAACTCATACGTTGGCGTCCTCTTGCA
>CALBWZ010000100.1 GCA_937893415.1 uncultured Comamonadaceae bacterium
TTTTATGGGTGGTGTGCGTTGTCGATGGCGCGTTGCATGGGTGGAAACCGCACGCTAACCAATAAGCCTGGTTTCTTTTTATGTGGGTGGGCGTCGCTCATTTCAACAATGGCGTCGTTCTGCTGTGCAATTTCGTGCACGATGGCCAAGCCTAAACCCGAGCCGTCTACATTGGTGCCAAGTGCACGGTAAAAAGGCTGTAGCACCAGCTCACGCTCTTGCGCTGGAATGCCTGGGCCATTGTCCTCAACTTGCAGCACCTGCACGCCACTGAACGGGTCGACCAGCAGACGTATGGTGACTTCGCCGTGGACAGGCGTGTAGTTGATAGCGTTGTCAACCAAGTTGCGCACCAGTTCACGCAGCAGCGTGGTGTTGCCCTCTATGAGGCATTCGCTGGGTACGGTTTCTGGTCCCTCATAGCCAATGTCTATGTGTTTGTCCATGGCGCGGGGCACGAAGTCTTGCATGACTTCAATCACGATGTGCGCCATATCCAGCTTGAGTGTGGGCAGTGTGCGCCCTGTTGTTTCGGCTTTGGCCAGTGCCAGCAGTTGGTTAACGGTGTGGGTGGCGCGCACGGTGCTGCGTGCAATTTGCCCCAAGGCTTGGTGAACCTCGTTTGGGTCGGTTTCGCGCTGCGCCAAGTCTGCTTGTATGCGCAAGCCCGCCAAGGGTGTTTTGAGCTGGTGTGCCGCATCAGCTAAGAAGCGGCGCTGTGTGGTGAGCGACGCGGTCAAACGCGCCAACAAGTCGTTGATTGACTGCACCAGCGGTGCAACTTCTTGCGGGACAAAGCTGTCGTCCAATGGGCTTAAGTCGTTGGGTTTTCGTTCACGTATGCGCTGCTCCAAGTGGTTGAGCGGGCGTATGCCGCGCACCAGCGCCAGCCACACCAGCAGCACGGCCAACGGCAAGATTACAAATTGTGGGACCATCACACCTTTGATAATTTCGGTGGCCAGCGTCGAGCGTTTCCCCAACGTTTCTGCCACTTGCAGCAGCACGGTAGGGCTGTCAGGGTTGTCACCTTGTAACCACATATAGGCTACCCGTACATCGTCGCCGCGCATCACGTCATCGCGAATTTCAGACATGCCCAGGCTGGGGTCTTGCCCGGCACGCGTCTGGGGCAGTGGCAGGTCACTTTCACCCGCAATGGCGTAGCCTTTCGCACCCAGCACTTGGTAGTACACCAAGTCGATCTCATCAGAGCGCATCAGGTCTTGTGTTTCTCGCGTGAGTGCAAAGTCAACGCGCTGGTTGTCAAAGTGCACCAGTTGCGCCATGGCGCGCAAGTTGTATTCCAGCGCGCGGTCATAGGGTTTGGCGGCAATGCCTTGGGCAACCCACCACGTGAGCGCCAAGCTGAGCGGCCAGAGCAGCAGCAGTGGCGTGAGCATCCAGTCCAGAATTTCGCCAAACAAGCTGCGTTGCTCGCGCTGGAACAAACCAAACGCAAGGTCTGAGTTAGGTGGTTTATCCGGGGATTTTTTCAAGGCAGTAGCCCAAGCCGCGAACAGTTGCAATGCGCACGGGGCCTTTTTCTATCTTTTTGCGCAAGCGGTGTATGTACACCTCTATGGCGTTGTTGCTGACCTCTTCGCCCCATTCGCACAGGCGTTCTACCAACTGGTCTTTGCTGACCAGGCGTCCGGTGCGTTGTAGCAGGACCTCAAGCAACCCCAACTCGCGGGCAGACAACTCCACCATGACACCGTCCATGGTGGCCACGCGGCCTTGTTGGTCGTAGGTCAGTGGCCCATGTTTAATCAGGCTGGCGGCATTGCCTGCGCCGCGTCTGACCAGTGCGCGCACACGTGCTTCTAGTTCTGGTAACGCAAAGGGCTTGGGCATGTAGTCGTCTGCGCCCAGGTCTAGGCCTTTGATGCGGTCTTCCACGCTGTCTGCAGCGGTGAGTATGAGCACAGGCACGCTGTTGCCGCGTGCGCGCAGTCGTTTGAGTACCTCTAGCCCGTGCATGCGCGGCAGACCCAAGTCCAGTATCAAGAGATCAAACTCGGTGCTCGTCATCAAAGCCGCGTCTGCCTCGGTGCCAGATGCCACGTGGTCAACCGCTGCACCGGCACCACGCAGCGTGCGCATCAGGCCGTCTGCCAAGACTTGGTCATCTTCTGCAATCAGTATGCGCATGGGGTGTGTCTTTCTTGTGTGGGCGTCTGTTTGACAAGTCTTTCCCAGTCTCTAGCTTGTCATTCATTGCATTTTAGTGCCGCATTGTTGGCGTGGCGCTTACAAAGTGCCAGCGGTGTAAACCTCTAGTCCCAAGGTGGTGACAGTGGCTACGCTGGCGCCTACATCTGTCTGAAATTCGTGCTGGGCTTGCGCCACTGCACGCTCGAAGGCACCAAGCCAAGCCAAACCGTCTGGCGCGAACTGTATGAGCTTGGCGCGCTTGTCGTGTGGGTGCGGCACACGCCGCACCACATTCCAAGCTTCGCATTGGTCAACCAAGTCGCCCATGGCTTGCTTGCTCATGTTTGCAGCGTGTGCCAAGTCCATCAGGCGCGCGCCGTCCAACGGCAAATGTCTGGTGATGTGTATATGAGCCGCGCCGACTTGTTGGCGTGCGGCCAGGTTGGACAAGGCCAACGGCACCAAGACATCGTCTGTCATGAGTACCAATACCCTGGCGTCAAAGCGGCGCACGGCCTCGCCCAATAGCCGGCCTAAATGGGTGCTGCGCCAATCGGAATGGCGCGCTGTGGTGGGGGTCGTTGGCATGGATTTAATAGTAACGTAAACTGACTAAATATTAGTATAAATTGATTTAACAACTGGTTAAACTACTGTTCAAGTATCCAGCCTGTACATAACAACAAGTCATCTGGTACAGCGTAAAGATCACAGTATTCAACCAGTTAACCCAAGCAGCTACCGACGCTGCGCCAACAAGGAGTTCATCATGAACGCACCCGTAAAAGGTATTAATGCCGAGAAAGCCAAAGCCTTGCAAGCCGCATTGGCGCAAATTGAAAAGCAATTTGGGAAAGGCACCATCATGCGTTTGGGCGCAGGCGAGGTCATTGCAGACATTCAAACGGTGTCAACTGGCTCACTGGGTCTAGATGTGGCCTTGGGCGTTGGTGGCCTGCCGCGTGGGCGCGTCATTGAAATTTACGGCCCAGAGTC